>DAOVBS010000079.1 GCA_030670425.1 Chloroflexota bacterium
TGGGGGATCGAGGGATACTGATCTGACTCGATTGAAGGCGGAGGTAGAGAAAGCTGATCTGGTGGGAGTGATTGGCATTGAAGCGTTAGTGGTATTGAAGAATACCGGCGTGAGGCCTGACTACCGTTATGGTGTCAGGGAGGCGGCCGTAGAAGCGGCTTCTTGTGGCTTGTCCTTCCTTGTTCTCTGTGCTGAAGACGAAGTTTCTGGGCTGACGCAGAGACTGGAAGAACAGGGTCTGGAATACAAGATGCTCAACTTGGCAAAGGGGAGGGAGAACCTCCGCCGGTAACTGACGCGCGTTGCCCTCTCCTGAAGCATGGTGCTATTCTCCCAACTGCGTAGGTTTGTCTGACAAAGGCCGTCACGGTCACCCCAGCCGCAAAATCTGCTCTGCTGTTGAGAATTGAGGCACCCGCCTGCTAACCCCAACATATTGACAAATCTTAAGCCCTGCTTCAATATATGGTGCACCAGGGAAGTCTTCACCTCGCCAGGGCATGCCGGGCAGGTCTGTGGCGCTGGGATGGTGCTGCGTTGGGTACACGGATATGTGGAAGCAGTCAGGAGGGAGTATAGATGACAGAGCACAAAGTTGAGCATATCAAGAAGAGGGAGGGGGCTATCGTCCCCTTCGATGCCGGCAAGATAACGGAGGCGGTATTCAAAGCGTTCAAGGCGGTGGAGGAGGGTGACAGGAGCAAAGCTGAGCAGGTGTCGGAACAGGTGGTTTCTATCCTGGGAATCACCTGCAGGGATGGGCGGATACCGACAGTGGAAGAAGTTCAAGACCTTGTCGAGAAAATGCTCATTGAGAACGGCCACGTCAGTGTCGCCAAGGCCTACATACTCTACAGGGACCAGCATGCCAAATTGAGGGAATCGAGGAGGCTACTGGAAGGGGCCAGGGGGATGGTAGATGACTATCTCGGCAGGCTGGATTGGCGGGTGAGCGAGAACAGCAATATGGACTATTCGCTCCAGGGGTTAAACAACTACATCTCCTCTGGCATTGCCTCTCGCTACTGGATTGGCAGCATATACCCGCCGACGATCAGAGAGGCCCATCTCGACGGGGCATTTCATATTCATGATCTGGGCATTCTGGGTGTGTATTGCTGTGGCTGGGATTTGAAGGACCTGTTATTGAAAGGCTTTGGGGGAGTTCGGGGGAAGGTGGAGAGCACGCCGGCGAAGCATCTTCGCAGTGCGTTGGGGCAGATTGTCAATTTCTTCTACACCCTTCAGGGAGAAGCTGCGGGCGCCCAGGCCTTTTCCAACTTCGATACTCTTCTGGCGCCCTTCATCCGATACGACGGCCTGGAGTATGAGGATGTCAAGCAGGCAGTGCAGGAATTCATATTCGGCCTGAATGTACCTACGCGGGTTGGCTTTCAAACACCTTTCACCAATCTGTCGTTTGATCTGCTGGCCCCTGCGTTGCTCAGGGATGAAGCAGCCATAGTGGGTGGCAAGTTCATGGATTCTGCCTACGGTGAGTTCCAGCGTGAGATGGATATGCTCAACAAAGCCTTCTGCGAGATTATGATGGCAGGGGATGCGAAGGGACGTATTTTCACCTTCCCTATCCCTACCTACAGCATCACCAGAGATTTCGATTGGCAGAATGGTGACAGGGATGTTCTGTGGAAGATGACGGCGAAGTATGGCATTCCGTATTTCGCTAACTTCGTCAATTCTGACATGAAGCCCGAGGATACGAGGAGTATGTGCTGCCGCCTGAGGCTGGATCTGGGGGAGGTCAGGAAGAGGGGTGGGGGTCTGTTTGGCTCCAATCCCCTTACCGGTAGTATCGGGGTTGTGACCATCAACATGGCGAGAATAGGCTACCTCTCAAGTGGCCGGGAAGAGTTCTTTGCCAGGCTGGGCGAGTTGATGTCCTTGGCCAAAGAGAGCCTGGAGATCAAGAGAAAGGCCATAGAGCGGTTCACTCAAGACGGGCTTTATCCTTATTCCAGGGTCTACCTTGCCGCGGTGAAGGAAAGGCTGGGCACCTATTGGGCCAATCATTTCTCCACGATTGGACTCATTGGCATGAATGAGGCCTGTGTGAATTTTCTGGGCAAGGGGATATCCACTGGGGAGGGGAGGGAGTTTGCCAGGGAAGTGCTGACGTCTATGCGAGAGACCCTTGCCGGATTTCAAGAGGAGACGGGAGAGCTTTACAATCTGGAAGCGACACCTGGAGAAGGTGCGTGCTACCGGCTCGCTAGGCTGGACAGGCAGAGCTTTCCCAATATTGTTACCGCGGGAGATGAGCAGCCATACTACACCAACTCGACTCACCTTCCTGTGAACTATGGAGGTGATCTCTTTGATGCCCTGATTCACCAGGATGAGCTTCAGAGCCTGTACACTGGTGGTACGGTCTTCCATTGCTTTCTGGGTGAGAGGATTGATGATCCTGAAGGCTGCAAACTCCTGGTGAGGCGGATCACGGACAATGTCCGCATGCCCTACTTCACTCTGACGCCTACCTTCTCCATCTGCCATACGCACGGGTACATCAGCGGCGAGTGTTCTCAGTGCCCTCTGTGCGGGCAAGAGACAGAGATCTACTCTCGCGTAGTGGGGTACTTCAGGCCCGTCCAGCAGTGGAACGAAGGCAAGCGGGAGGAGTTCAGGCAGAGAGTGGGGTATAGGCTGGCAGCCGGCGTGTCTTGAAGGTTGGCTCTTGCCCAGTGAAGATCTGTGGTGTGCACGGGGTATCCCTGATCGATTTCCCCGGTAGGATTGCGTCAGTCGTGTTCTTGGGCGGCTGCAATTTCAGGTGTCCCTTCTGCCAGAACGTGGGCCTTGTGGAGGGCTACAGCGCCTTGCCCTCCGTGACTGAGGAATCCGTGCTCGACCTCCTCGGACGCAGGAGAGGTTTCATCGACGGCGTCGTCATTACAGGTGGTGAGCCATTGATGCACGGGGAGGAGTTGACACGTTTTCTGGCAAGGTTGAGAGAGACACGACTATCGATCAAAGTGGACACCAACGGCTATGATGCCGACATGGTTCAGGAAGTAGTGGCGAGCGGACTGGCAGATTATGTTGCCATGGACGTTAAGACGTCGCTTGAGAAATATCACATGGCTGCGGGGAGAAGGGTTGCTGTTGACAGAATACAGAAGTCCATACGAATCATCATGGGATCATCCCTTGAATATGAGTTCAGGACAACCTGTGTGCCGGGCTTGGTTGAGAAAGCGGATATAGAGGACATTGCCCGGCTGATCAAGGGTGCGCGGCGCTATTACCTACAGCAATACAGGGCTGATAGGCCGACCCTGGATCCGGCCTACATGAAGCTGTCTCCATACTCTGAGAAGGAGCTGGAGGAGTTCCGGAACACTGCTCAGCCATATGTCGAGTCAGTTGCCGTCCGGGGGATGTGAAACGGAGTGCTGGGTTGCCTTTCGAACTCGGTGGCAGAGTCACCTGCTGTGCCGGCGTTGTTGCGCACCTATGATAGCTCATGGTCAACCAGCCTTGTTCCAGGCCAGATTGCGCTGTAATATGGGACATCGGTCGTGCTTGATGGCCAACGGAGCCTGCTTGCTATGCTTTGGAGGGACATGGTGGTAGACGG
>DAOVBS010000090.1 GCA_030670425.1 Chloroflexota bacterium
AGCAGGGATCAGTCGCTGAAAGCCAGGATTCCGGGCACCACCAGGTTCGCAACGGGTACTATCATCAGTATTCCCAGCCAGGACGGTTTGTTCCGGGCCTCGGCAATTTTCATCGCCACGATAACCAGAATGACAATGTTCACAATTGGGATGAGGAAAAGAACGAGCCACCAGCCAGGTTTGCCGGCCACCTTGCACAGGAGATAGATATTGGCAATTGGAATCCACGCCAGCCACGCGTTCTCTGTGCCGGTCTTATTGGCGATAACGTACAGGCAAAGCGCAGTCCAGACGTAGATGGCAATAGGGGCCAGTAGACCTATGCCAGAGAAGAAGAAGGCAAGGGGAGCGAAAGCGAAATCGAATAAGTCCATCTGTCACCTCCTTGTGATACCATACTTTACTTTGAAACGGGCTGCAAGACAATCCTTGTCTGCGATATCCACCCTTTGAAAATAGACGGCCCGCGTAATTTAATAATATGCAGGAGGTGCGTAGATGAGCAGCAGGTCCAGGCCGCCCGGCTGAGGGAAGAGGGCCATGTGGTGGAGCCAGCCAAAGGGAAGAAGCCACCGAGAGTCAAAGACTTCGAGGCGCATTTGCTAAGATAAAGTGAACTGAGGTGCCGCATGGAAAGGCATGGACGGACCGCCGCGAGAAACTTCGACAAACCTCTATCGCAGGTCCTGCAGAGGTACATGTCGAGGACAACTGGTCTGAGCGAACACTGCGACCGCTGTCTGGAAACGAAGAGATGGGGTGAGAGTGTTGTGCTTATGGTCGTGGACGCGGCGTTCACCTCAATAGGCCTAAACTACTTCACTGCCGTTGTTCCCGCTGTGGTGAAATTCGAAAGCGAATTCGTGACCGATAGCAAAGTCAGGACTCTTGGTGACCTGAGCATGCTGGAGCCGTGTGCGGCGCAGGCCGTCTGGAAAAACGGCAGGTCATGGCAGGTGGCCACGGGAGTGGCGGCCTATCTTGATGAGTTGGCTGTGGCTGAGGGCTTGGACGACAGAGGCGCCCTGAGGAGCTGGGCAGCCAGCTCGCGCCTTGAAGGCTGGATAGAGAACCCGATAGGCAGGATCAACGGGGTTGGTATCACCACCTTCCAGTACTTGCGGATGATGGGAGGCATGGATACGGCAATGCCTGACAAGATAGTAAGGAGAGTGATCAGGCAGATAGTTGACGAATCGGGGGCGGGTATGCCGGTGGATGGGGATATGGAGCTGGTCAATACAATTGAATACATGGCAGGGTTGTCGGGCTACAGACCTATTGAGATATGCTGGATGACATGGATGGTCCAGTCTGAGGGTAGCATGGTACGCATGGATAAGTACCGGGAACTGCTCGATAGGATCTAGAGCTATGGTAGAATGATGGCGGAAAAGAGGTTCAGAGGAGAAGACGATGTTTGAGATCTCTCTTGAGGAGATAGAGCAAGCCCGGGAGCGCATTAGGGACAAGGTCAACAGGACACCCTGTGTCTATTCTCTGCCCTTGAGCCGGATGACGGGGAAAGAAGTGTTTCTGAAACTGGAGAACCTGCAGGTTACTCAGGCCTTCAAGGCTCGCGGGAATGCCAACAAGATTGCCCTTCTGAGCAAGGAGGAAAGGAAGAGGGGAGTGGTTACAGGTTCTTCAGGAAACCACGGGCAGGGCTTTTCTCTGGCTGCCTTGCGCAACGGCGTGAAGGCGGTGGTGGTACTGCCGGAGGCGGCTCCACTGAATAAGAGGGAGAAGATCAGGCAGAACAAGGCTGAGGTCATCATGAAGGGCAAGACCTACGATGAGGCTGCCCGCTATGCCCATTCTCTTGCTGAGAATGAGGGGTATATCTACATACCCAGCTTCGACGACCGCGACATAGTTGCGGGGAACGGCAGCATAGGACTGGAAATCCTGGAGGACGTGCCTCAGGCGGATATGGTCGTCTGCCCTGTCGGAGGGGGTGGGGGCATTTCGGGGATTTGTCTGGCTGCGAAACAAATCAAAGCGGGTATTCGGGTCATTGGCGTGGAGGCGGAAGGAGCAGCTTCAATGCTGGCTTCAGTCAGGACCGGTAAGGTTCAGGCATTGGCGTCAATGAGCACTTTCGCTGATGGAATTGCCGTGGCCAGGCCCGGAGAATTGAATTTCAAGATTGTGACGCAATGTGTAGACGATCTTGTTACCGTTTCGGACGCAGAAATGAGGTCAGCGGTTGCCACGCTGGCCAGGGAGGCTAAGATCGTAGCCGAAGGGGCCGGGGCGGCTTCCGTGGCTGCCGTGCTCTTCGAGAAGTTTGCCATCAAAGACAAGAGCAATGTCGTGTGTATGATCAGTGGTGGCAACATAGATATGGACGTGTTCAGGTCGATACTGGAAGAAGCCGACAGGGCCGCCTAGATCCACCCGTGGGTATCGCGGCTATATGACATAAACGCTGCCGTACAGGTTCTGGGAGATGCTGGCGATATTCTCTCTGTAGTGTTTCAGAGCGTACGGAAGGTAGTCGAGTATGTCTTGGGCGGTCATCCCGTCCTGGCCCCTGTCCCGGGCGGCGAGGTCTCCGGAAAGTCCGTGTATGAAAACACCTGTTCTGACGGCGTCTGGCATGGACAGCCCCAGGCCGTGCATCGCGGCAATTGTGCCGGTGAGCACATCTCCACTCCCTGCTGTGGCCATACCCGGGTTACCGCTGGTGTTGATTGAAACCCGTCCATCAGGATAGCCTACTAGCGAATGCGGTCCCTTCAACACGATAGTAGCGTTCAGGTCCTTGGCTGCTCTTGGCAGGATGTCTATCTTGTTCCTCTCTATCTCAGCGATCTCTGTCCTGGCAATTCTGGCCATCTCACCGCTGTGAGGCGTGAGAACCGTCTCTGCCTCCCTTTTCCTGATAGCGTCGAGGTCTGCGGCGACGGCGGTGATTCCGTCGCCATCTATGAGCAGGGGCTTCTTGGTGTTCTTTGCCAGTTCTCTTACTAGCTCTTGTGTTTCATCATTCAGGGAAAGACCGGGGCCGACGACCACCATGCTCACGTTCTGTGAGAAGTCCAGGAGTTCATCTCGGTTCTCCAGCGCGATGCTTCCGGATTCTGTCTCTTGCTGGGGAATGAAGACGACTTCGCTTCCTTTGTTGGCCAGGAACGGCGTCATGGCCTTGGGAGCGGCCAGGTAGGAAAGCCCGCCGCCGGCTTTGAGGAAAGATAATGCTGAGAAATACGGCGCCCCCAGGTATTTCGACGAGCCAGCGACAAATAGTGCCTTTCCGTAGCTTCCCTTGTGTGTGTTCTTGTCTCTCTTGGGGAGCTCC
>DAOVBS010000082.1 GCA_030670425.1 Chloroflexota bacterium
GAGAAGAATCCATCTGCCTAGCTCCTTTCAAGCACTTTCGGGTATCGTAGCATATCTGCTGGCTGTTGATAAACGCGTGCACCCGTTCGCTAGCACTGCATGCTACTCGTGAATGGGCCGCTTGCCGGGCATGCCGGGGCGGCGGGGATACTTCTGTGGTGTGGGAGAGATCTTGCCGACAACCACTAGATAGCGGACGTCACGGAACACTTTCATCTCTATCCTCCTCACCTCGCTCAACCTGCCTCCCAGAACCTCGATCGCTTTCCTTGCCTCTCTTGTCTCCTGCTCTAGGGTTCCCTTCTTCTGAGCTATGAACTTGCCCCCGAGCCGGCAAAAGGGCAGGGCTAGCTCCACCAGAGTGGCCAGTGGGGCCACGGCACGGGAGACAACCACGTCGAATTGCTCACGATACTGTGGCAGGTGGGCGACCCGCTCGGCTCTGTCGTTTACTATCTCCACATCGCTCAATTTCAGCTTGTCCACCACGTGGCGGAGGAAAGCGGCCTTCTTGGCTGTGGAATCGAGGAGGGTCAATCTCGGCTGACGGAGAAGGATCTTTAGCGGTAAGCCGGGAAAGCCGGCACCCGTGCCAATGTCAATGATCTTCGTGCTTGACCTGCGCACCTCTTCTCCGCTCAAAACCAGAGCTACTGTCGCGGAGTCAACGAAATGCTTTGTCTGAACCTCTTGATGATCTGTTATTGCTGTAAGACTGGCTCTTTCATTCCAGTCCATCATCTCGTGGTAGTAGATCTCAAATTGCTCTAGTTGGCTGGGACCGAGTTCCATCCCCAGCTTGCCTATCCACTGAGCAAGCTCTACCATCCCCTGGGAGCGCTGGGAAGGAGCTCTTGAATTTGCCAATTCCTTTCCTCGCCCGTGAGATCGCTCAAATGATAGCATCTTTGCCGTGGTCATCTGATGGACATGTCGGGGGGAACAGCACGTCGGTGATGTCGACATGCAATTTGCCTTGGCTTTGGCCTTGCGTTATTATGAAACCACTGAGATGGATGCCAGTTCCCTTCTGACCAAAGCCAGTGAGTACTTGCCCGCTGATAGGGTAGACTCGATTCGGGCAGCGTATGAGTTCGCTGCCAGGGCTCATCAAGGGCAACTCCGGAGATCCGGCGAACCTTATGTGGAGCACCCCCTACATACGGCTGTGACACTAGCTGATCTCCGGCTTGACGCTGACACGTTGGTGGCCGCCTTGCTGCACGACGTTCCGGAGGATTGCGGAGTTCCGCTGAGCGAGATTGAGGCCGAGTTTGGTTCTGAAGTAAGCAGACTGGTTGACGGCGTCACCAAGATAAGCAAGCTCGCAAGGCGTAGCAAGGGAGGAGAGGGTGAGTCAAGACTTCAGGCAGAGAACTTGCGCAAGATGCTTGTGGCGACCGCAGAAGACCTGAGGGTAGTGCTCATCAAGCTGGCTGATAGATTACATAATGTACTGACGCTCGGGGCTCTGCCGCGAGAGAAACGGCGTGCAGTGGCCCAGGAGACATTGGAGGTGTATGCCCCTCTGGCGCACAGATTGGGCTTGAGGCGTGTGAAGTGGCAATTGGAGGATTTGTCCTTCCGTTACCTGGAGCCGCAGCAGTACCATCGGCTATCTCATATGATAGCTGCAAAACGAGCAGAGCGCGAAAGTTTTGTCACTGAGGCTGTTCAACTGTTGAGCCAGGAGCTAGATGAGGCTGGCATAGAGGCGAGGGTTCTGGGGCGCCCCAAACACATGTACAGCATCTATCAGAAAACTAAGAAGTATGCTGAACAGGGCAAGAGTTTTGGCGATATTCATGACCTTTTTGCCTTGCGTGTATTGGTCGACTCAGTATCAGATTGCTACAAAGCTCTAGGGGTAATTCACAGTTTCTGGCGTCCCGTAGTTGAGGAGTTCAGCGATTTCATTGCCAATCCCAAGGACAATGGATATCAATCGCTACATACTACGGTGATGTGCCAGGGCACAACTCCGTTGGAGATACAGATCCGCACCTATGACATGCACCAGGTGGCTACATATGGTGTAGCTGCTCACTGGCACTATAAGGAGGGCAGCAGGCAGGACATCACCTTCGACAGCAAGATATCTTGGCTGCGCGAACTCAGCGAGATGCAGGAAGAAGTTGATAGTGAAGCGTTCGTGGAGTCTCTCAAAACGGATGTTCTGGCCGACCAGGTGTTTGTCTATACCCCTAAAGGAGAGATCAAAGATCTGCCCAAGGGAGCCACGCCTCTGGACTTCGCCTTCCGAATCCATACTGACCTTGGTTATCGTTGTATTGGAACGAAAGTGAATGGGAGGTTGGTGCCGCTGAACTACACGCTCAACAACGGCGATGTAGTGGCGGTAGTTGCCGCCAAGGGAGAGAAGGGCCCTAGTCTGGACTGGCTCAATTCTGAACTTGGCTATGTGAAGACCTCTCATGCCCGGGGCAAGATTCGGCAATGGTTCAACAAGCAAGAGCGAGGCCAGAGTATAGAGACTGGCAAGCAGCTTCTGGACAAGGAGTCCAGCCGTTCGGGTGTCAGTCTACCCAGCGCTGAGAAGCTAGCTTCAGAGTTCCACTGCGGGAGTGCTGATGATTTCTTTGCTGCGCTTGGTCGCGGTGACATCACCCCTTCGCAGGTGGTGCTCAAATTGAGCACGGAGTTGGGGCCGCCTGCCGAAGCGGTCGAGATTTCGCCTGCTCGCAGGCTCAGCCCCGTAAGTATCAAGGTGCTGGGCGTTGGCGACCTGTCTACTCGAATAGCCAACTGCTGTCACCCACTACCCGGGGACGAGATTATTGGCTACATTACTCAGGGTCGTGGTGTCACTGTGCACCGCAAGGACTGCCCCAATATCGTCAATGAGGAGGAAAAGGAGAGGCTGATTGATGTGAGCTGGGGGGATGTGGAGCAGGTGTACTCCGCAGCCATTCAGGTTGATGCCTGGGATAGAGTTGGCCTAGTCCGGGATATTAGTGTTATTATAGCGGAGGAAGGGGTGAATATCACCGATGTCAATGTGAGCGATCACAGTGATAATGTTACAGCGCTGCATTTGGCTCTTGAGATCAAGAGTACATCCCAGTTGAGTAGATTGATGTCCAAGATCTACTCTCTATGGAGCGTGATAAGTGTAGTGAGGAAAGGAGACACAGGTGCCAGGCAACAAACCAGTTGACAAGGCAACTCGGGCCGCTCGGAGGAGACGATTGCGAAATCGCATGGTGCAGAGCAGGACGAAGACAGGCATGAAGAAGGCCAATAGGCTTATTGGTGCTGGGGAGTTGGAGTCAGCCGAGAAGGAAGTGCTGACCGCTGTAAGCGGCATAGACAAAGCCGTGAGCAAGGGGGTATTTCACAGGAACAAAGGGGCCAGGCTCAAGTCGCGAATCGTGAGGAAGTTGAATGCCCTCGCCGCAGCGGGCCAAAGCCCTGATCGTGGTGAAGGGGAAGGGGAGCCGTCCCAGGAAAGCGAAGGTTAGCACATCTCTTGACTGTCAAGCCAGTTACTCTGAGGCAGATATGCACTGCCAGCTCTGTCGGAGG
>DAOVBS010000067.1 GCA_030670425.1 Chloroflexota bacterium
CCTCACAGAAAGGGGACCAATACTGAAAGCAACAGGATCAATGCCGATCGTCAACATTCAAGCTCTTTCCGCCGGCACCCGCATCCGCCGGCGGCCATATCCAATTAAGGATAGGCCTTATCCTCCTCCAAAGGCAACCTCTCCTTAGTCCTGACAAACATCAGAGGATACACTATGTCACTTGTGCAGCAGGGAATCCAAACTGCAAGGAATAGAAAGACGAAAAGCACAGGAAGCAAGGGAATCCAATCGGCAACGCCAAATCCGGTGAAATAGAACAACGAGGCCCATGTGCTCAGTAACGTGTGTCCGAAGTGTGGTATTGTGGTTGTGTGCCTCCAATAGCCTATCGCTACGCCCGCTAGCGCCAGAAGGTTTATCCACCACTTCTCAACAAAGGGCACGTGGAATTCCATCGGAACACCGAGCATGCCTCCACTAAGATAAGGGATTATGGCATCGCTCAGGGTGGCGATCCCAATTGACCCGGTCCAGCCAATCAAGACAGCTGTCCAGAACCTCGCCTTCCGGTATTTCACGTACATGGCCGTGGTCGCGAGCGCGCTCAACACCACGTGCATGGGATGCAGAATGTAAAAGACATCGTGGGAGACCCCAGACGGAACATCGCCGAAAGCTATCATAGCCATAATCGCAGTGCCCGACAGAGCTCCCAAGGCAGTGAAGGGAGCATGCTTTTTGAGTTCTCTTGCTATCCGTTCGAACATGTCCCAGACCTATCTCAACTTGCCGGACTCCGTTCGGACTGCTTCCTGTAGCAAGTGGAACAGAGACCGGAGGACTCGGAGACATGATGTTCAGCGTGAAAACCGCATTGTCCTGCAAGCTCGCTTTCCTCTCGGCACAGTCCCTCGCTACAGAACTCCTGGAGAGCTCCACAGCAGCGGCAAATCATGAGCCGATGGCACCCTTCCCTCCTGTCGAGGGTACACTTCACAAATCCGCCCTTCGACAGGATTCTGTGGGCCAGATTCAGACGGCACAACAAGCCAAGCACCCGATAGATGGTAACATGGTTTGGACACTTGCCCCGTCCGCGCAGAGCCCTCTGTATGTCGTAAGGTGAGAGTGGCACGTGCGCTCCCTCCAGAACTTCCAGCACTCTTCTTCGAGGCTCGGTGACCCTGTACCCCTGAGCCTGCAAAAAGCGAATAGAATCCCGCACCACGAGCGACATGATACCTGAGGGAGCGCCCAAATGCAACATTATTGCAATTAGCTCAAAGTGTGACTCAGGCTTGCGCTTGAGGCTCCGTGCTGGAGCCTGCCAGTTCTTCGAGAAGAATCAGCGCTGCCTTCTTGTCCAGCGGCTGATTGTTATTGCCGCACTTGGGAGACTGAATACAACTTGGGCAGCCGTCATGACACGGACATCTCTCAATAAGCCCCAGCGTTGCACGCCAGAGCTTGTCCACTATCTCAAATCCCCTTTCAGCGATGCCAATGCCCCCGGGGTAGGCATCATAGATGAACACCTGTGCTCCACCCGTGTCCCGATGCTGTGAAACAGAGACACCGCCGATATCATCTCTGTCGCAGAGAGCGAACAGGGGGAGAATGCCGATAGCAGCATGCTCACAGGCATGTAGTCCACCCTCAAAATCAAGACCCGCATCGGCTATTCTGTCGACTGCCTTCTGCGGCAAGTCGAACCACAGAGATTTGGTCAGGAAGCTCTGAGATGGTAGCTCAAGCGCTTCCTCCCCAGCGATTTCATCACCGAATTGCCTTTTCTTCCTGAACCCAATCACCCTACTAGTGACATCCACAGTTCCCCAGCAGACAGTCACCCCACGGCAGTCCTTCCGCTCAGACACGCTCAGAATCCTAATTTCGGTGATCTCTCTGGCCTGAGTGTAGTAGTTGACCCGGGTTGGCTCTGCCAGTGCGGTACGCTGGACTAGATCGAGCTCAGTTATAAGATAAGACTCGCCCTGGTGGAGATAAATGGCTCCAGGGTGTATTTGCAGGAAGGCGACACTGGCTTCCACGGTCTCCAGCAAACGACCCTGGGAGACGTCAATGATGGCGTATTGTCCCGACGTTGCTCTTATGCTCACATCTTGAGCCGGATATGCGAGGGAAGGAGACAAATACCACTTCGTCTGCCACTTCCTCACCTTGCCCTCCCTACTCAGTTCAACCAGTGCAGCGTCCACGTCGCCATCAAAGAACGCCCTGTCCATATCATCGATGGGTCTTTCCCAGGCGGCACAGAGCAGGTGAGGCTTGAGAACATAAGGATTGGCAGGATTGATTAGGGCATTGTCGAAGCTCTTGCCGAAGAAGAAGTGCGGGTTACGCATCAGGTATTGGTCAAGCGGGTTGTCCTGCCCAACAAGAAAGCTCAAGGAGCTAGCAGCACTTCTACCACTGCGTCCTGCCTGCTGCCAGGCGCTGGCAATGCTTCCCGGATAGCCGGCAAGCACCGTGGCCTCCAGACCACCAATGTCTACACCCAGTTCCAGAGCAGTCGTGGCTACCAGGCCGAGGAGTTCGCCATCAAAGAACCGCTGCTCAATCCTGTGTCTTTCTTCAGAAAGGTATCCCGCCCGGTAGGGACTGACCCTGTCACATAGGCCGGGAGCCAACTGTTGCCTAGCGTAGAGGCAAATAAGCTCGGTCAACTTGCGCGTGCGGGCGAACACGAGACTGCGAAAGCCTTCCTGCACCAACTGTATAAGGAGATAGCTTGCCTCAGAATTGGCGCTCCTGCGCCTGTTCCTGGCTTCATCAACGACTGGCGAATTCCAAAAGACAAAGTACTTCTCGCCATGGGGAGACCCATCTTCAACAATTGCCTCGATGGGCAAGCCGATCAGGCGTTCAGCATGTTCCCTTGGATTCGCCGTTGTAGCCGAGCAACAAATGAATTGAGGGCTCGAGCCATAGAGAGCACATATCCTCCGTAGTCTCCCGACAACGTTGGCCATATGTGAGCCCAAAATGCCCCTATAAACGTGAGCCTCATCTATCACCACGTACTTCAGGTGGCGGAACAGCCGGGACCATGACCGGTGATTGGGCAAGACACCAAGATGGAGCATATCTGGATTGGTGAGTACTATCTTCGCCCGTCTCTTCATGCTCGCCCTCTCACCTTGTGGTGTGTCGCCGTCGAAGGCACACAGCGCTCCTTCAGAGACAAGCTGAGGGCAGGCCATTTCTCTCAGGCTCCTCAACTGGTCCTGGGTCAGCGCCTTGGTGGGGAAAACGTAGATTGCCCGGCTCTCCCTGTCAGCCAGCATCGCCTCGAGCGTCGCCAGGTGATAGCACAGGCTTTTGCCGCTGGCACTTGGGGTAGCCACTATGATGTTCTTCCCAGCGAAAAGAGCATTCAGTGCCTCTGCCTGGTGTCGATATAGAGCCGATATCCCCAGGGCTTTGAGGCGCGCCTCAAGGATATGGTGAAGGCACTTATCCAGTTCGCCGAACACAGCTTCCCGCGCGGGAAGATGCTCTATGTGAACAAGCTGCTGTCTGTAGCCGGGCAGGGTGAGCAGGTGATGCACAAAAGCAGTGGCATCCATTAACCTCTCAGAAAGCAGGAAGGGTCTCTGTTTCCGAACTCACTATTTCCACGTCCGGGTAGTTGCGGACAATGAACTTCAGCACAGCAGACAGGGTCTCATCGGCATGTCTTCTATAGTTGCTAACACAGGATACTCCCAGGGTAGCCAACTGCCACAGGTCCTGGTTATCAACCTCAGCTACAGAAACGTTGTATCTGTTCTGCAACCGCGCAATGATGGACTTCACTATCTGCCGCTTGGCTTTGAGTGATTGATTCTCAGGCATGCGCAACTCTATCCGACTTACACCGACGTTCATTTCCCTCCGGAATGCGGCAATTGCAGTAGAAAAGAAGGCGACTAGTCCCTGAGGTCTTCTACATTGGCGCCAAATGGCCTTGAGGCAACGTCTTCCTTACCTGACAGAATGAGGTCAGTAGCGATTCCTGCTGCGTCGGTGATGATCTCTCGACAACTGAGAGCATGCTCGCGGCAGAGCCAGTTGTCATGCCATTCGGATGTCAGATCTCGGCAGGCACTGGCTCCATACTTCTCTCTGATCCTGTTGGGAATCTGATT
>DAOVBS010000033.1 GCA_030670425.1 Chloroflexota bacterium
AGAGGGGCACAGGCAAGTTGACGGTCGGGCAGAGCTATGCCGTACTTCAAGGCTGCCTGTTCCATCACCCGCAGATGGTCAGTGCAGGTCTGATGACCGAAACCACGAGATCCGGTGTGGATGAGAACCAACACCTGTCCGCTTTGGCTTATCCCCATGGCACTGGCAGCGTCAGCATCGAAGATCTCCCTTACCACCTGAACCTCGAGGAAATGATTCCCCGAACCCAGAGAGCCAGCCTGAGGCATACCCCTTTTTACCGCCCTGTCACTTATCTTGCCTGGATCAGCGCTCTCCATACACCCGCCCTCTTCAGTGACATCCAGGTCTTCCTCAGAGCCAAAGCCGTGCTCCACCGCCCAGCGTGCCCCCTTAACCATGATCTCGCCCATTTCTCTCTGACTCACCTTTATCTTCCCTTCCGAGCCCAAACCAGATGGGACGTTGTGGAACATCTCATTGACGAGTTGCCCGATCTTGGGCCTTACTTCGCTTTCGCTGAGGCCAGTCCGCAACAACCTCACCCCGCAGTTAATGTCGTAGCCCACACCACCCGGCGAGATGACTCCTTCGGTGACATCCATGGCTGCCACTCCGCCTATGGGAAAGCCATAACCCCAGTGGATATCCGGCATGGCAAAGGAGAATCTGACAATGCCAGGAAGGAAGGCCACGTTGGCAACTTGTTCCAGCGCTTGTTCCTCCCGCATGGACGCCAGAGCTGCCTCGCTGGCATAGATCAAGCCGGGAACTCTCATACCAGGCTTATAGCTGACTGGTATTTCCCAGCGATAGTCGTCTATCTTGTTGAGTTTCCCTTGCCACGTTGACATCTCTCGGCTCCTAGACATCGAATATTATCTGCACTTTGTAGCCATCGTCCTTGTCTATCCTCAGCATATGATAGGTAGCCGCCTTTACTCCCATCCTCATTGTGTGCCTTTGAGGGTCAAAGGCCTCCCCGTAGCAGGCAGCGTCAAGGCAACCATCAGCCAGGCTAATGATGTCAAAGCGCCTGAACACAGTGTGCTCGGCATCAAGAAGGTAGATGAGTTCATTAAGCCACTCTACCAGTAGACCACCCTCGTCTTGGCTGGTTATCTTCAAATCGCGCCGGAGGTCCTCTCTGATGTCTTCAATGTCAGTGACCAAGCTAACCAATGCCAAAGCAGCATTTGAGAAGAGTTCCTTAATGTCACTCCCATAGGCAACAATGCCGACATCCGCCGTGTGGTCAATGATCTCAAAAGACTTGGCTGTCACCCCATCCCCTGTATAGCCGGAGCAATTCCACTCGCAGCTTACACATTGATACTATAGCATGTGCCAAACGAATCTTCTCCACCCTGACAAGCACATAAAGCTATCGGTTGACCTACGTAGGGCTGTTTGCTAGAATGACCCTCAAGGAGGGCGGTTAGCTCAGTTGGTTAGAGCGTTGCGTTGACATCGCAGAGGTCACTGGTTCAAATCCAGTATCGCCCATTTTGTGTGGCGACTAGGTTATGGTGGAGTCCGTGGACAGATAGAGCGCAGCCAGAGGTCAGTAAGCCTTGTACCTCAAAGGGGCTCGCCTTAGTTGATAACGAAAGCTTTGAGACAGCATCAATAGCCAGATGGTGAAAGTAACCAGCCTTGTCATATCCTGAAATCCCGATCTACCGCCTTCTCTCAAGCTCAGTTGTATGTATGGGCTTTGTCTTGTTATATTCATAGAGGCTTGCAGATGAGCAAAGAGGAACAACTGGAGACAGTCCGCCACTCAGCCGCCCATGTCATGGCCGAAGCGGTGCAGCGCCTCTTCCCAGAAGCCAAGTTTGGCATTGGACCGGCGATTGAAAACGGTTTCTACTACGATTTCGAGCTGCCAAGACCGCTGACGCCAGAGGACTTGCCTGGAATTGAGAGCGAGATGAGGGAGATTATCAGTGCAGACTTGCCCTTCACCAAGGAGGAACTGAGCAGAGAAGCAGCGCGAAGTCTGTTTGCATCTCAGCCCTACAAGCTGGAACTTATTGATGAGCTCTCTGACGACGTGGTAACCATCTACAAGCAAGGACTGTTCGTAGATCTGTGTCGCGGGCCTCACGTAGCCTCCACAGACGCGATCAAAGCCTTCAAACTCACTCACATTGCGGGAGCATACTGGCGGGGCGATGAGAAACGCCCTATGCTGCAAAGGATATATGGTGTCGCTTTCGACACCCAGACTGATTTGGATAGTCACCTGGCCTGTCTGGCTGAGGCCGCCAGGCGCGACCACAGGAAGCTGGGCAAGGAGCTCGACCTCTATAGCATTCACGAGGAAATCGGCCCTGGCCTGATCTGCTGGCACCCCAAGGGGGCCATAATTCGCCAGATTGTCGAGGACTTCTGGAAAGCGGAGCACAGGAAACAGGGCTATGACATCGTCTACACACCCCATATTGCCAAGATCGACCTATGGAAGACCAGCGGACATTGGGACTTCTACCGGAACTACCTGTACTCCCCGATCGAAGTGGATGAACAGCAATACATACTGAAACCGATGAATTGCCTGGGGCATATTATGATATACCAGAGCCAGATACGTAGTTATCGGGATCTACCCGTCAGGTACGCGGAATTGGGCACGGTGTACCGCTACGAACGTACTGGTGTGCTATATGGTCTGGCCAGGGTGAGAGGGTTCACGCAGGACGACGCCCATATCTTCTGTCGGTCGGACCAAATTGAGGCGGAGGTGGCCGGGGTAGTGAAGCTGGCACAGTTCATGATGGCTACCTTCGGCTTCCACGATTACGAATTGCTCTTGTCCACGCGGCCGGAGAAGTACGCTGGCACAATGGAAATGTGGGAGCAAGCCACAGAATCCCTAAAGCACGTTCTAGATGTGCTTGATTTGCCCTACAAGATAGACCCTGGGGAGGGAGTCTTCTACGGGCCAAAGATCGACATCAAGCTGAGAGATGCGCTGGGTCACGACTGGCAGGGACCTACCATTCAGGTAGACTTCAACCTGCCACAGCGCTTCAATGTCAATTACGTAGGTGATGACGGACTGGAACATACGGCAACAATGATCCACCGCACTGTCTTGGGCAGCATGGAGCGCTTCCTGGCCTGTCTTATCGAACACTATGGCGGTGCCTTTCCTGTATGGTTGTCCCCAGTTCAGGCAGTGGTGGTCCCTATAGCAGACCGGCACGTCCCCTATGCGCAGCAAGTCGAGAGAGAGCTAAAGCAGGCGGGGATACGTGCTCAGGTTGATGACCGTACTGAGAGGATGAACCTGAAGATCAGGCAGGCCCAACTTGCCAAGATCCCGTATATGCTCATAGTCGGTGACAAGGAGACAGCCTCATCCAAGGTGTCAGTTCGCTTGAGAAGCGGTGAAGACCTAGGATCACAGTCACTGGCCGACGCCAAGAGCAGGATCATAACATCTGTCGAGGCCAAGGTTTGAATCTTCCTGAGGAGTGAAACCAGCATAGATAAGCGAGTGCGAGTCAACCGGCAGATTAGAGCCAGAGAGGTTCGCGTCATAGGCGAGGGGGGAGAGCAGTTGGGGGTGTTGCCTCTTTATAAGGCTCTGGAGATCGCTGTTGAACATGATCTTGATCTGGTGGAAGTAGCATCGACAGCTTCTCCACCGGTATGCCGACTCCTTGACTATGGGAAGTACAAGTATGAGCAGACCAAGAAAGACAAAAAGACCAGAAGAGGCCAGAGGGGCTTGCTCAGGGAGGTCCGCTTCAGACCCAAGATCGAGGAGCACGACTTGCAGGCAAAGATCAGAAAGGTCAGGGAACTGCTTGAGGACGGCAGCAAAGTGATGGTGTTGGTGAGATTCAGGGGACGCGAGATCATCTATCCCGAGCTGGGCTGGAAGGTACTGCGAAGAGTAGCTGAGGCCCTGAAAGGAGAAGCCGTAGCCAGCGACCATCCCGTCAAGAATCAAAGGAACATAGCCTTGACACTCTCTCCTATCTCTACTAGAAAAACCGAGGAGGCACGAACCGATGCCAAAGCTTAAGACTCATAAGGGAGCTAGCAGCCGCTTACATGTGACAGGCAGCGGCAAGCTTATGCGCACCAAGTGTGGTAAGAGCCACTTGAGGCGGAAGAAGCCTAGCAGAACCAAACGGCTCTACGACGACCTAATGCCAGTATCAGCTCCCGATAGAAAAAGGGCGAAGAGGCTCTTGCCGTACGGCTAGCCCAGAGAACAAGCCAATTCCCAAAACAGATCTGCGGAGGAACGACTGTGCCGCGAGCTAGAAGTGGAAGAATTACTCACAGGCGCCATAAGAAAGTGCTCCAGTTGACCAAGGGGCACTCCAGTGGCAGGCATGCACTGTATCGCACTGCTCACGAATCCATGCTTCATGCCCTGGATTACGCCTACTGTCACCGTCGTGAAAGAAAAGGTGACTTCAGACGGCTCTGGATTGGCCGCATTAGCGCCGCTGCAAGAAGCCAGGGGCTCTCCTATAGTCAGCTTGTATCAGGGTTGAGGAAATCGAACGTGGAAGTAAACCGCAAGATGCTGGCTGACATGGCGGTACGGGATCCCGCAGGCTTCGCAAGACTGGTGGCGTCCATTTCAGCCAATGACAGAGATGCTAGGACAGCTTGATGGCATCCGTCGGGCGGCCCTTGACGAGTTAGCTCAGATTGGCGAACTCGAAGGGCTTGAGTCGTGGCGCGTTCGCTACCTGGGCAAGAAGAGCAGATTGACCGGGATTCTGCGCTCGTTGACCGACCTGCCACTGGAAGAGCGAAGACCAGTAGGGTCGCGAGCCAACCGCGTCAAGGCATCTTTACAGTCGGACTTCCTCGAAAGGAAAAGGCTCCTGGAAGAGAGACACCTGGAACTGTCTCTGGCACACAAGAGTCTGGATGTCACCCTGCCAGGTCGGCCCATACCTAGAGGGCGACTCCATCCGGTAACCCAGACACTCGAGGAGATCTGCGACATCTTCAAGAACATGGGTTTTCAGGTCCTCGAGGGACCGGAAGTGGAATGGGACTACTACAATTTCGAAGCTTTGAATATTCCCCAAGACCATCCAGCACGGGATATGTTCGCCACTCTGTGGATAGACAGCGGTAGGAGCGGCGGGGCCAGGCTCCTCCGGACGCATACCTCTCCGATGCAGATCAGAATCATGGAGACGACATGTCCGCCCATAAGAGCCATAGTACCGGGACGCACCTACAGGTACGAGGCAACTGACGCTACTCATGAATCCATGTTCTATCAGGTTGAGGGATTCGCCGTAGACAAGGGTGTCACTCTGGCTGACTTGAAGGGAACACTGTTCGAGTTCTGTAGTCGCCTGTTCGGGAGGGAAAGGAGGGTGCGTTTTCGCTGTGACTACTTCCCTTTCGTGGAGCCTGGGGTGGAGGTGGCTATCGAATGTCTGTCGTGTAGCGGCGCTGGTTGCCGGCTATGCGGCCATAGCGGATGGATTGAAATCCTGGGAGCGGGGATGGTTCATCCCGACATTCTCAGACGTGGTGACATCAACCCCGAAGTGTATACCGGTTTTGCTTTCGGTCTCGGCGTAGAGCGAATCCCCATGCTGCGCTACGGTATTGATGATATCCGCCTCTTCTACGGCAATGATCTCAGATTCCTAGAGCAGTTCTGAGTACAAGAGAATCGAGATGAAAGCTCCGCTTAGGTGGCTCAAGGACTACGTTGACATCAGCCTTGCTCCCAAGGAGTTAGCTGAAAGGCTGACCATGTCAGGTATCGAGGTGAAGGGCATACAGGTCATTGGCGGCGCGTGGGAAAACGTGACAGTAGGCGAAGTGATAGCTGTTGACCCACATCCCAATGCAGACAGACTATGGTTAGCTACAGTGGGCCTTGGTACACAACAGATGACGGTGATCTGCGGCGCCCCCAACATCCGTGCCGGCCAGAAGGTGCCCTTTGCCCGTGAGGGAGCCGAACTCATAGACGGTCACACCGGAGAACGGGCTACACTGAAGTCAGTCAAAATCCGCGGCATTCTCTCCGCAGGCATGGTCTGCTCAGAGAAGGAACTCGGCATTTCTGGCGTCCACGAGGGCATCCTGGTCCTGCCAGACGAAGCACCTGTGGGTGTGCCGCTTGCCGAATATCTGGGCGATGCAATTCTCGATTTGGACATAACTCCGAATCGTCCGGATTGCCTATCCATACTTGGAATTGCAAGGGAGATTGCTGCCGTCACCGGACAGACAGTCCACCTGCCCGAGATTCACTACAACGAGAGTGAACCCTCAATAGGCTCCTTGATCTCAGTCGATATAGACGAGCCAAAGCTATGCCCGAGATACTGCGCCAGCCTGATTGCCGGAATCAGCATAGAATCCTCTCCCAGTTGGCTGCAGCAGCGGCTGAACAACTGTGGTATGCGCCCTATCAATAACATTGTGGATGTGACCAACTACGTGATGCTGGAATACGGACAGCCTCTTCATGCCTTCGACTATCATAAACTAAGAGGCAAACAGATCATCGTCCGTCGGGGCAGAGACGCAGAACCTATAACCACCATTGATGGTGTAGGACGCGTCCTCGACCAGAGTTCGCTGGTCATCGCTGACAGAGATAGGGCCGTCGCCGTTGCTGGAATCAGGGGAGGCATGGACACCGAGGTGACGGGCGAAACGGATACGGTCCTTCTGGAATCAGC
>DAOVBS010000056.1 GCA_030670425.1 Chloroflexota bacterium
CCCTCGTGGAGCAGGTCCGAGCAACTCCGATCATCCACCACGAAAAGGCACCTCTTGTAGGACTTGTCGGTGACCAGAGGCAAAAGGGTATCCAGGTTCTTTTCTGAAGAACCTTCCCGAATCATCAGGTACATTCCTTTCTCCAGCCTCTCTCTTCCCTCCTCCAATGTGGTTGATTCGTGGTCAGACCGAATCCCTGCTGCTGCGTAGGCGCTGAGTTCCTTTCCGTGTAGGCCAGGGGCGTGTCCGTCGATAGTCCTGCCTTCTGCCGCGCTTATCTTGCCCAAGACCTCCTTATCGCCGCCTAGGACGCCTGGAAAATTCATGACTTCCCCCAGGCCGATTACGTCGGGATAGGACAAGAGTTTTCTGACCTCGGCAACGCCAATTCTGGCACCAGAGGTCTCCAGTGCGGTTGCCGGGACACATGAAGGAGCCATAAGCAGTATGTCCAGGGGTAGTCTCTCTGCCCAGGCCCTGACGAATTCTATACCCTCGAAGCCGCAGACGTTGGCGATTTCATGCAGATCAGTCACCAGAGCTAGGGTGCCTCTGGGGACTACTGCCTGGGCATACTGGACGGGATGAAGCATCGAGCTTTCGATGTGAGTGTGACCGTTGATCAGCCCTGGGGCTAGGTAGGCACCACGCAAGTCGATGCTCTCCTTTGCTCTGTCGTAGTCTCCTACGCCGGCAATCCTGCCCCCGTAGATAGCCACGTTGCCTTGCCTTTCGCCGCCGCTAAGGGTGTCCACAACGCGGGCATTTCTCAGGAGCAAATCGGCTGGCGTTTCACCTTTCGCGGCTGAAATAAGCTCAACTGGTTTCGTCATGTCTGTTCCTCCAGGAGACAGATGTCAGGCAAGTAGCGAAACCTCTCGTCTAAGTCGAGGCCGTAGCCGACTACGAATCTGTCAGGCAGAGTGAAGCCAAGATAATCGATCGGTACCAGGACTCTGCGGCGAGATGGCTTGTCCATCAACGCGCAGAGCTTCATGGATGCCGGTTTCTTGCTCCTCAAATGATCGAGCAGAAACGACACGGTAAGACCGGTGTCAACGATATCTTCCACAACGATGATATCCTTGTCCCTGATCGGTCTGGTGAGCCCTTGCACCAGCCTGACTCTACTCGAAGTTTCCTTGGCGGAGCCATAGCTGGAGAGCACGGCGAAATCAAGTTCAACAGGCAAATCGAGTTGGCGGATAAGGTCGGCCATGAACACGAAAGACCCCTTGAGGACGCCGATGAGCAGGGGCTGCTTCCCCCGATAATCCCTTTGGATTTCGGAGGCCAGTCTGGCCACGGCGTCTTCTATCTCATTCCTGCCGATTAAGACCTTGGGATGCCACCTCATATGCCTCTCCAAACTTGTTCCTAGTTTACTATAACTCAGATGTTTCCTGCTGGATTTCTCTGGCCGCAAGCTACAAATATTTGACAGACTCCCTGAGGTGTGTTAACCTGATAGTTGCTCCGAGTAATCAGGCCAGAACTTGGCAGAGGAGCCGAAGCTCAAAGGCCAACCCCGAAGTGCTTGAGGTCCCAAAGGCTGAGGGCGAGGTAGGGAGAGGCCAGGGAGCAGGGGTGGCGGAAGCCAAGAGGGTGAGGTTACTCGGGGCATTTTTTTGTTCGCGCAGCCCCTTCCACCAGACATGTTTGCCGGTGCACTGTGGCTTCAATGCTGAGCGTCGGAAGGTCCAGGTTGCGCTTCGGCGTCGTCTTCTTTCGTCACTTCGGGGCGAAGTATGGCGATGAAGGGCAGATTCCGATACTCTCCTTTGTAGTCCAGGCCGTAGCCGACCACAAACTCGTCGGGGATTTCAAATCCGATGTAGTCGAGAGACACGTTGACTAGACGCCGTGCTCTCTTGTCGAGCAGAGTGCAGACGCGAAGGCTAGCAGGGTTGTGAGCCGACAGGTGGCTCAGGATGTAGTTCAGCGTCATACCGGTATCCACGATATCTTCGATCATCAATACATGTTGCCCCGTGATGCTGCTGTCGAGGTCTCTCGTTATCTTGACGACCTCACCATCGCTCTCGTAGGGCGAGACCGCCATGAGGTCGAGGGTGACGGGCAAGGAGATATGCTGCATGAGGTCGGCCATGAAACAGATGACTCCTTTCAGGATGCCGACAATGACTAAGCGTTGGCCAGCGTAGTCGCGGGAGATACGTCTGGCCAGAGCTCTGACCCTCCGCTGAATCTGAGCGTGGCTGTAAAGAATCCGGCTGACGCCCTCTATCTTGGCTTCACCTAGAGGGCCGTAGCCGTACTTCGCCAGCAGTCTGATGAAGTCGTTCTTTGTAAGGAGCTTGATATTGATTTCAGGGTAGAGCTCTCTCAGCCGACGCAGCTTGCGGTTCTTCGCCGTTATCAAGTCCTGCTTCAGTGTGGTGAGTTCGATATAGAGGTCCAGTTCGGGCAGGTAGAAATCTGGGGTGAACATCTCGGCTATGTCATTGCCATTCCATCGAAGAGGGAAGGCGCGAGGCTCGTAGAGCCATTCGATGCGGTAGAAATCCAGGAGTCTGGCGAAATCATCTTCGCTCGGGTGAGCAAACTCGCTTGGCCTTAGTGACGTTGTGGGTAGTTGGGGTGCCTGATCTGCTCTTGCCTGTCTCTTGCTGGCTTCGTGGTTCTGTGCCAGGAATTGATGAAGCTCGGCTTTCTCAAAGAGAACCGCGCAGATATTGGCTACGCTGGTAAGGAAGGATGTGTCTCCCTCTGAGAACTGGTGAGGCTCACGGGTGTAGACCCTGATCTCTCCAACAGTCTCTTCTTTCTCGAGTACGGGAAAGCCGAGTATGGAGGATACCCCCTGCGCCTGTGCTATTTCGGGGTGTTGGACTCGTTTGTCTTTGGTGGCGTCGGCGATGATAACCACCTCGCCATCAAGAATCTCCGGCAGGCTCTTCTGAGCATCAAGCGGGCCCTTCCTAAGGTAGAGGTCGCTAAGACCATGAGAACCCATGGTAATCAGGTATTTCTTCGGGGGATCAAGCAGCAGGATACGACATCCGTTTGCCTGTAGCGCTTTGGCCGTACTCTTGGCTACGGAGTTGAATATCTTTCTCAAGCTAAGAGATGAATTGGCGGCCTTGGCTATCTGCTTAAGGGCTAGGTAGTAGCTCCCCCTCGAGCCAGTCATCTCCTCCTCACAGGTTACTCACATTTGGTGAAGCCGCAGTTGGGGCATATATTGCAGCCTTCCTGATGAATCAAAACACTGCCACACTCAGGACACTGGCCGCCCCAGTTCTTCGCTGCCTCAGATACCTCGAGGCTCTTGGATCTCTGAGGATCGGAGGGATTCTCGTCCCTCACATATTTCTGTAGTACGCTGGCGATGGCGTCGGCACAGGACATGACGGCATGACCTTGCTCCCAGGAAATCGAGGGGCAGCGGATACCGCGCAAGTGCCTGACGACGGCATCCAGGTCTAGCCCGGCCCTTAGGGCCAGGGAGATGAGGCGGCTGATAGCCTCAAGCTGGGCCGCGGCACAGCCGCCGGCTTTTCCCAGAGTTGAGAAGACCTCGAATATCCCGTGTTCATCGAAGTTCACGTTTACATAAATGTAACCGCATCCGGTGCTCACCCTCTCGGTTATGCCTCTGGTCACCTTGGGCCTTTTTCTAGGGATCAGCTTGCCTTCGCCCTGTGTCTCCCTCCTGCCAACACTAAGAACCTGGGCGTTTCGACTTCCATCCCGGTAGATGGTTATCCCCTTTAATCTCTCGCGGTAGGCCGACATGTATACCTTAGCCACATCTTCAAGAGTTGCACTACTGGCGAAGTTCACTGTCTTGGATACGGCGCTATCGGTGAATCTCTGAAAGGCTGCCTGCATGGCGACATGCCATTCTGGCCCTATGTCGTAGGCGGTCACAAAGAGCTCTCTTGCCTCTTCTGGAACGTTTGGCATATCTCTCAGTTTCTCTCCCTGAGCCAGACCCTTCATCAGCTCTTCAGAATAGAAACCTTCCTTCTTGGCCGTGCGTTCGAAGTACGGGTTTACCTCTACGAACTCTTCGTTATCAAGAATGCGGCGGATGTACGTCAGGGCGAAGATAGGTTCGATACCACTGGAACAGTTGGCAATTATGCTCAAGCTGCCTGTAGGCGCGATCGTAGTTCGAGAGGCATTGCGAAGGCGGGGACCATCAGGCACATCATAGATGCTACCCTCAAAGGTGGGGAAAACACCTCTGCCTTCAGCCAGTTCCACAGAAGCTTTGTCGGCCTCTTCGGAGATGAAATGCGCGACGTCTTCAGCCGCGCTGAGCGCTTGTTCGCTATCGTAAGGGATGCCAAGCTGGATCAGCATATCAGCAAAGCCCATCACCCCCAGGCCTATCTTCCTCGAGGCCTTTGTTCTCTCGCTTATCTCTGGCAGCGGGAATCGGTTGACGTCGATGACATCGTCGAGAAAGCGGACTGCCAACCTGATGGCCTGAGATAGCCTGGAGTAGTCGATTTCGGGCTGGTTGTTCTGGGGAACGACCATCTTGGATAGATTAATGGAGCCCAGGTTGCAGGACTCAAAGGGCAGTAATGGTTGTTCACCGCAGGGGTTAGTGCTCTCAATTCTTCCCCACTTCGGGGTAGGGTTATGCCTGTTTATCTCATCTATGAATACT
>DAOVBS010000018.1 GCA_030670425.1 Chloroflexota bacterium
CAGATATATGGCAGGAGCCGCGATGAAATAGCAGTCCTCGAGAGACTGATGGATTCCATGCTCCCGGTGGGCAAGCTGTACAAGTGGTTCGAAAAGGAATACGGTGGGGTGAAGTGCAGAGAGGTCCGTGCTAAAACCTTAGGTGTATATTGGGATACCAAGGTGCCGTGGCAGAAGGAAGAGGCTCTCAAAGCTGGCCTCTACGACGTCTGTTCAGACCTGGCCGGAAATATGGCGCGGAAAGCGGCTGAGGTGCTGTGGGATGCTATTGAGGAGCGCAAGAAGACCGCTCAGGCGTGAGTCGTAGGATGCTCACCACAGTTATAGGCAGTTATCCTCTAAGCTACGCCGAACTGGGGGAAGAGGCCATAACTAGATCGGTGAGAGACCAGGTAGATGCCGGTATCGACATAGTCTCGGATGGCCAGACAAGATATGACATGGTGGAGTATTTTGCCACCGCCATAGAGGGGTACTCCTATGATGGCAAGAGCCACGTCGACGGCAGGATAGGCCAGGGAGACCCTGAAACGTTTGTGGCGGACCTGCAGACTGCAAAAACAATCGCCCCGCGGGTGAAAGGGATTATCACGGGGCCAGTTACACTGGTATTCTCCTCTAGGATCAAAGGATACTACAAGGGACACAGAGACGAAAGGGTCTATCTAGACACAGCCACAGCACTTCTTGGCATCGCTCGGGCCCTCGAGCAGAATGGTGCGGAATGGATACAGGTGGACGAACCCTTCCTTTCAGTGGGAGCTCCAATGCACATCGCTCGGAAGGCAGTGGAAACCATAGCGTCGAACCTCGGCATCCCGGTGGCGCTCCATGTCTGTGGAAGGGTTGTGGAGATATTCAAGGATCTTCTACAGTGGGAAGGAGTTACAATGCTTTCCCATGCATTCATGGGGGATGACAATATTGAGCTATTGGATTTTCAGGAGCTATCGGCCTCCCACAAGATGCTAGGATTGGGCTGCATCGACACCCAGAGCACCCGGGTCGAAGAGGTCCATAACATAGAAGACCTCATCACGAAAGCCATCCAGAAGATGCCAAAGGGGAGAATCGCCATCCATCCTGACTGTGGCCTGAGGCTTCTTCCCAGAGACATCGCGCTTGAGAAGATGAAGAGGATGGTGATTGCCAGTCGAAGAGCTGCCCAGTTGTAGCTACCTCACTCAGACGAAACGCTTTGCGACAACATGTCTAACCGAGCCAGTGAGCCTTGTGTGGCACCTTGGAGCTCTAGACTGCGAATTTGACAACTGCTCCAACCGCGTGCTACACTAACTGTTGCCCCAAGTGGCCAAGCCTATATCTGACAGTTACATGGTTGGTTGCTGAGTAGGCAGAGGCCGAGAAGTGTCGGGAGATAAGAGGCCCGACGTGGAGTCGGTCACTGCGGAAAGGAAGCTGAGCAGTGCGTCAAGGAACAGGTGAGGTCACTTGGGGAGATGTTTGTCCCTCTGGCAAACGCTGCTCCACCAGAAATGGTTGTTCCAACAACTCTCAGGACCTGAGCCCGAGTATCCACGCCAACTGTTGCCGTCTTTGCATCATCTCCTGCGACCTCGCGACTCAACAATTGCCAGCATGCGCCTATATTGTGATTGCCCAACAACTGGCGCGTCCCCTAGGGAGCGCAGTAGGCCGACAGCCTATGAACTCCTTCAGGCGGCTGTGGTACAATCTTTCGATGTGCGGCGGCAGTTCCTGCCTTCCACTAGCGACGAATGAGTCCAGCAATTCTAAGATAAACCAATGTCAACCCTTTGGGTGCCGAATGCTGAGCGGTATTCTACAGGGGGAAGTGTCGGAATTGGCAGACGAGCATGACTTAGGATCATGTGCTGAAAGGCGTGGGGGTTCGAGTCCCCCCTTCCCCACCACAGCAAACCAACTCCAAATGACACAAGGTGTCCTGCGGGCCCGTCGCTATCTCTGTGTCTGATAGCCCTTCTCGTGATTCATCACCCTGAACACTCTCTCGAAGCAGCAGCACACCTTTCTGTAAGATGGCCGGGGTGCTGGTAAAGCGAGGTCGACCTTTCGATGCCGGCTAGACACTGGGACTTCTGTTTGGGCAGACAAAGGTGGTAGAATCTCGAGCAGAGATCCCTGGTGCACAAAGGAGGTAGGTAATGAAATATGGTATTTGCAGCGACACATTTCCTGGATGGGAATTGAAGGAGATATTCAGCTACGCAGCAGGACTTGGCTATCATGCCGTGGAACTTGCTCCCTACTCCTTCTGCAATTCGGTTGCGGACGTTCCTCTGGAAGACAGGAAAAAGATCAAGAAATCGGCCGCAGAGGCCGGCATAGAGATAACCGGTTTGCATGCCCTGTTCACTCCTATTCCCGGTCTGAAACCCAATTTCGCCTGTCCACCGGGCCTTCAACTGAACAGCCCGGACCCAAACGTCCGTCTCAAGACGAAAGAATACCTGAGTGAACTCATCAGATTCTGCGGGACAGTAGGAGGCAGGAATGTAGTACTGGGATCGGCGTCGGCGCGAAACGTCCCTGCGGGCATGGACTACGACGATGCCTGGGCGTCTGCCAGGGATATCTTCCGGGAGTGTTCGGAACTGGCCGGCAAATTTGAGAGCAATCTGTGTATAGAGCCTATACACGCTCCCTTAACGAACTTCATAAACACTCCAGAAGAGGCCGTCAAGATGGTAGAAGATGTCGGGCATCCGAACTTCCGATGGATACTGGATACGTTCGCCATGAATCTTCAAGGGGTAGACATACCCGAGTCCATCAAGGAATACGGGCACTCTTTAGCCCATGTGCACCTCAACGATGACAACAAGAGCTGGCCCGGTTCTGGCAGCATAGACTTCAGGTCTATTGCCAGCGCACTCAAGAGCATCGACTACGGCGGCTATGTATCGGTGGAAGTCTTCGACCTATCACCCAGCCCGGAAACGATCGCCACTGAAGCTCTCAAGTACTTGAGAGCCGTGTTCGTATAGAGACCGGGCCCACCTTGCCTTACACGGCAGGCTCACCCACAGCAGGGCAGAATCAGTTCTTTACACATCAGGGATAAGTGCTACAATAGACTGACGCGCAAATTGATAAGGAGGTGACTCCAATGAGCATGGGTTGGTATCGGGACTTGATCATCTGCGTCTCAGGGGTGGTGGCAACCGTAGTGCTCATCGTGGTCGCAGCGCTATTATGTTCGCTTCATCGCAAGATTGGTGCTGCACTAGCTTCGATGGAGGTCACTTCCGAGAGGGCAAGGTCCGCGCTTGCCTCCATAGAGGCAGCCTCAGACAAAGCGAACTCCATACTCGACTCGGTGGATACTGTCTCTACGAGCGTACGAGGGCTCTCCTCATACGTCAGGGAGGAGATAGTCAAACCCATGGTTCAACTGGCAGCTCTGGCGCAGGGTGTCCGCCAAGGAATTGATATAGTCGGCAGGTACTTCAGGAGAAAGGAAGGAGGAAGTCATGGCTGATAAAGATGGAGGGCCTGGATTTAGCGCTGGCTTCATTGTCGGAGCAGTGATCGGTCTGGCCATCGGGTTTCTCTACTCCCCTCGGCCAGGGGAGGAAACGCGAGAACTGGCTAGGGAAGAAGCAGGGAAGATCAGAGAAAGGACAGTTGAGGTCCTCGCCAGGCTTGAAAAGACTGCTTCCGAGGCAATGAAGACGGCACAGGCGAAACTGGAAGAACTGGAAAAGGTCACACAACGTGCGGCCACAGCCGCCGAAGAGGCAGAGAGGACTACTGCCGATGCAATGAAGAAGGCACAAGAGAAACTCGAAGCGCAGGCAGAAAAACAAGCTGGATAGTCCTCAAGCTAGGCACAAGGCCAACTCGCTATCCAGGCCGATCTGAACAGCTCCACAAGCTGTAGCATGCCGAAATCCGGTATGGGCAGGATCAGTATGAGTTCCGTGCAGAGGGCAGATGTTGCGCAGTGAGTCTAGCCCATGGAGTAGGTGAGGCTAGGTTTGAATACGGCAGGGGATACGCTCAGGAAATACTGGCGCCTGATACTCCTCATAGCAGGCATAGTCACAGTCTCCTGGCTGGTCTACGCTCTGAGGCACGCTATCTTTCCCTTCATCCTTGGCCTGGTGCTTGTCTACCTCCTGCTTCCAGTCATCTCGTGGGTTGAGAAGAAACTGCCTCGTCAGGACAGGTGGCTGCAGGTCAAACGCACGTCGCTGATAGTGGTATTTCTTGCATTGATTTTTGGGTTGGTTGGCCTCTTTTTCTACTTCTTTGCCACCACACTCATCGGCACGCTATCCGACCTTGCCTACAATGCACCTCAGTTCATCTCACAGAGCCTCAATGTAGTGCGGGAATGGGCCATGGGCCTTCACCAGTTCTTCCCAGCGGAAATGCGGCAGCAGGTTGATGCCTTCGTTATGGAAATGGCGGTGGGTTTGGGCAATTCAATAAAGGAGGCCTTCATGCAATGGGTCCCAACCCTGCCAAGGGTCGTTGACCCGCTTCTCAGTTTAATTGCCCTGCCTATCTTCCTGTTCTACATACTGCGGGACTCGGAGAAGTTGCAGACGGGCTTCTATTCGGCCCTATCGCCATGGCTGGCTGACCACATCAGGAACATCCTGGCTATTGTCGGAGAGGTACTTGGCCGATATGTTCGGGCTCAGCTATTGCTCGGGTTCATAGTGGGCTATCTCTGCTTCATTGGACTGTTCATAATGAGGATAAGGTTTGCCCCAACACTGGCGATCATTGCCGGTGTGACCGAGCTTATTCCTCTACTGGGACCCTGGATCGGGGGAGCTTTCGCCTTCATAGTCACCCTGGCCACAGAACCAGCGAAGGCCCTATGGGTGGTGCTCCTCTATATAGTGGTTCAACTACTGGAGAACAACCTGCTCGTTCCCAGAATCCAGGGCCACTACCTGCGGATACACCCGGCTATCACTCTGTTTCTGCTCGTCCTGGGAGCTTACGTCGCCGGTTTCTGGGGGATAATACTGATTGTGCCTCTTACCGCCACCACCGTTGAAATCTACAGATATCTGCGCCGCAGTGCCGAAAAAGAGCGAACTGCACAACTTCCCCTTACAATGAACTGAGCTTGCTGTTCCGCAGAAGATGATCAATCTGACAGCTTTTCTACGCCAGAACAAGGTTGACTTCGAGTTTCTCGAAAAGAAATCCACCCATCACGCCTCGGAAGCATCAAATGCCAGTGGCATTTCCCTGGACAAGATCGTGAAGACGCTTGTTTTCGTTGACCAGGATTCCAGGCCTCTAATAGCTATCGTCAGGGCTGACTCCAATGCCAGCAGACACAAGCTTGAGTCCTGCTCCCGCTCGAAGTCGGTAAAGATAGCCTCCGACGAGACTGCGGAAAAGGCTACCGGCTACCCTACCGGAGGAATACCGCCCGTGGGCCACAAGAAGAAGCTGCCAGTGTATCTCGACCGTGCGGTGTTGCAGAACGAGTATGTCTGGTGCGGTGGCGGGACAAGAACAAGGTTGGTCAAACTGAAGGTGGAGGATATCACCAGGCTGGTTGGCCCGGAGATGTGTGACATCTCAGCATGATAGTCTCCGGTGCACTCGTTGGCACCCAGCGAATAGGAACTATAGGAACTAGAGGAAAGATCCTTGGTTCTCGCGCGAAGTGATATCCGCCGCTTGCTAGAAGCAACCCCTCCAATAGTGGAAGGCCTGCTGAATGCCGAAGAGCAGGTGCAGCCTAATGGCGTTGACCTCACCTTGAAGGAGATTGCGTCGTTTTCTTCGGCCGGCAGCCTGGGGTATGGAAACGAGGCGAGAACGCTCTCCGACAGTTCTCCTTTGGCTCTCGACAGCCTCGAAGGCATTCACCTGCCGATGGGTTGCTACCTGGTTACGTACAATGAAATCGTTCACCTTCCCAAGAACGTCATGTGTCTGGCCTTGCCGCGCTCCAGTCTGCTGCGCTGCGGCGTCAGCGTTCACACGGCGCTTTGGGATGCCGGGTACTCTGGGCGTTCGCAGTCCCTACTGGTAGTGTATAACCCCAACGGGTTCCGCCTGTACAGAAACGCGAGGATCGTCCAGTTAGTCTTCCTACGTCTCGAGCGAGAAGTCACTCAAGGGTACCAGGGCATGTTCCAGGGAGAGGGCACCTAAGCCTAGCGGTAGCGACGCTGGATGTCACGCCTTTGATTGACCTTCTCGAGGGTCTGCCAGCCACCCTGCGAACTATGTAATGATCTTTCTTCATAGTGATTGCATTTGAACAGCTTGCACCACCTACCGTGATACAATACGACCCGGAACAATAGGCCAGGAGTGGTTGCGTTGGACGAGAAAAGTCTGGAATTGCTCGAATTCCACCGAGTCAGAGAGATACTCGCTGACTTCACTTCGTTCTCAGCCAGTCGTGAACTGGTGATGGCACTACAACCGCTTTCGGATCGGGACCGGATTTTGCTGCTCTTGAAGCAGTCAGCTGAAGGCCGACGGCTGCTATCACTCGAACCCGACTTCTCCATCGGTGAGGTTCTTGATATACGCAGAGACGCGAAGATGGCGGCACAGGGCAAGATTCTGGAGCCCAAGACACTGGTTGAGATCCAGCAGGCCTTATGCGCTATCCGTCGCTTGCGCCTCGCCATCAGCGGACTCTCAAGCAAGCTTCAGCTGCTGTGGAACATGGCCGAGGGTATCGTTGAGTTCCGCCAAATTGAGAAGAACATCGGCAACTGTATATCGCCTGCCGGTGAGATCCTGGAGTCAGCTTCTCCTAAGCTGGCTGCGGTCAGACGCCGACTGACTACAGCACGTCAAGATTTGATAAAGCATCTTGAAACCATTATTCGCTCACCCAGAGGCCGGAAGATCGTCGGGGAGCCCATTGTTACCGAAAGAGAAGGCAGATATGTCATCCCAGTGAAGATCGAATTCCGAAAAGAGATAAAGGGGATAGTCCACGATCTGTCCAACACAGGAGCCACGGCGTTTGTTGAACCGTGGGTCACCGTCGAGCAAGGAAACGAACTGCGACAACTCATCACGGAGGAGCAGCATGAGGTGGAGAGAATTCTCACAGAACTGAGTATCGAAGTGGGGGCACATGAGGCCGAGATATGTCAGAACATAGCCCTGGCGGCTGAAATCGATGTCGCGCTGGCAAAGGCGAGATATGCCCATCACGCCGGGGCAGCCGAGCCCATCGTTAACGGCTGCGGCGAGAACGCTGACAAGACATCTGCTGCAGACACGGGCATACTCAAGCTCGTTGAAGCGAGACATCCACTGCTGGTGGGGAAAGCCGTGCCCCTTTCGGCAGAGATCGGGCGCGATTTCTCCGGACTCGTTATCACCGGACCCAACACAGGCGGCAAGACAGTCGCCCTCAAGACGATCGGACTACTTGCACTCATGGCCCAAGCCGGTTTGCCTATTCCTGCCTCAGAGAAAAGCAGCATACCGGTCTTCGACGATGTGTTCGCCGATCTCGGCGATGAGCAGAGCATCGAGCAGACGTTGTCCAGCTTCAGTTGGCATATGAGCAACATCCTGCGTATCACAAGAAATGCCACACAAAGGAGCCTGGTGCTTCTAGACGAACTGGGCGCAAGTACCGACCCTGTCGAGGGATCCGCCTTGGGTCGCTCCATCCTGCTCTATTTTCTGTCCCGGGGTGCATTCATAGTAGCTACTACACACTACAGCGACCTGAAGGTCTTCGCACACATAACTCCAGGGCTGCAAAACGCTTCGCTTGAATTCAATCCAGCGACGCTGGCCCCCACCTACCAGCTGACTGTAGGTCTTCCTGGAGGCAGCAACGCGCTGGCTACGGCCTCACGCCTGGGGTTACCCCCTGAGATCGTTGACAGAGCAAGGGAGATGCTCCCAGAAGGTACACGAGACATGGAGAACGTCCTTGCCGGCTTGATGAGTGAAAAGCACAGAATTGAAGCCCTGCGAGCCAACCTGGAAGAGGAGAAAGACAACGCAGAACAACTCAATAGAGAGCTGAGTAATGAGCTCCAACAGCTGAGGGTTGAGGAACGGAAGGTCATCCAAGAAACGCGTGACAGGGTAGTTCAAGAAGCAGCCCAGTTGCACAGGGAAATTCGAGGCTGCGCGTCCGAGCTGCGCAAGAAGAAATCGAAGGAGCAGATGGAGCAAGCAAAGAAGGCATTGGCTTCCGTGCAACAGAGACTAGATGGCGAAATCTGGCAGGCGACAACGGCCCCGATGACTGAGGAAGACGTAGACGCGGCTAGCATCAGGGCAGGCGACACGGTGCGCCTTAGACAAGTAAACGTGGAGGCGAAAGTCCTGTCCCTGTCTGAGAGAACGATGCAGATAGAGGTTCAGGTAGGGCAAACCAGGCTCTGGCTCGGACTTGATGGTGTAGAGAAGGTGACCGTATCGCCTGACGGAGAGCCTCCACGAGTTGTCCCGTTGAAGAGA
>DAOVBS010000084.1 GCA_030670425.1 Chloroflexota bacterium
AAGACTGGAAGGCGTACCCGGGCTGGAAATGCGGGTGACTGGAGATAGTGATGGGAGATACCCTCTGCTCGAACTGAAGATAGACCAGCAGGTGGTGGGGCAGAGCGCTTATGATGTGGCACGGAAGCTGAATGAGGGCACGCCCAGCATATGCATCGAAGACGAAGACAGGCTGCTGAGCAAAGGTGTGGTGACCATCGACTCGATTAACCTGGATGAGGAAACGTCCGCAGTAGTGGGTGAACGACTGTACGCGGCTATAGCTAGTTGAACGGGATCGGGCCACTGTTGCTCAATCGTGGCCTGGATACGCAAGTCTATCGTTGTTGTGCCTGGAGTCTGCTCTTGCGGAATGCGACGAAGATTCCACCCAGGATGAGTATGCCTCCCAGAACTTGAGTCAGTGTTGGCACTTCATGCAGTATTGCGAGGGCCAATATGGTTGCGCCGACAGGTTCACCGAGGACGGCTATCGCCACCAGAGTGGCTGAGACGAACCGCAGTGACCAGTTGAGGGACAAATGCCCCACAGTCTGCGGTACTAGTGCCAAGAGCACCAGCATAACGTAAGTGGTGCTGGAATACCCGAGCAGAGGGTAACGCAAGGCGAGCGCTGAAAGCAGCAGCACCAGCGCCGCTGAGCTATAGACGATGGATGCATAGCTCAGGACGCCAGTGGTCTGCCGGAGCCTGCGCCCGATCAGGTAATAACCAGCGACGGCTATTGCCCCGAGCAGTGCCAGCAAGTCTCCGAACAGGGGTTTGAGGCCGAGCGTCCAATCGCCATAGCCGATAAGGGCGGCGCCGGCCAGACAGACTGCAATGCCAACGATTACCTGCCTCCTCAGCTTCTCTCGGAACAGGAAGTGTGAGGCTAGAGCGACGAAGACCGGGTTCGCGGTTACCAGAACAACGGAGCTTGCCACTGTTGTATAGCTGAGTGAGGCTATCCACAGGACGAAGTGGAGCGCCAGCAGGACACCTGACAGGAGTGGTAGACCAAGACCCGCTTTGATGAGATGCAGCAGTTCATATCTCGAGCGAGCGTAAGCTATGGGATTGATAAGCAGCGAGGCGAGCATCAGGCGATAGGCAGCGATCACCAGAACGGGGGCATCCGCTAGACGGATGAAGATAGCTGCGAAGGATACGGATACCACCCCTAGTGCCAGCACAAGATATCGCCTTGCCATATCTGCCTATTATATTATCAAGTACTCTCTGCAAGTTCAGAGTGCGGCGAAGCCGCCTTCGACAAGAGACTTATTCCCATGCCGTATGCGCAGTGACTGGGTGTTTGTCCCAAGGCGTGCGTTTCCCTATAATCTCGTTGGCTATCGGATTTTGCTCTTCTGAGGGACGTAGATCAATATGAGCCTGAGCAGAAACAGAACAGAACACTCTTGGATGATGCTCGGGTTCTCTTTCATTCTTGCCTTCCTTCTCCACCTTTTGCTCTTTAGTGTCGCGCCAATGGCGACGGTTCTCATGGAGGAGATGGACATTTCGCACGCCCAGTTCGGGTTCATTTTCTCCTCAGCAATGGTGAGTCTTATCCTCTTCAGGCTGCCCTGGGGGTTCCTGGCCGACAGAGTGGGCTACTTGAAGGTTGCCAGGATAAGCCTGCTGCTTTCCACCGGTTTTGCTGTGGCAAGGGCATTTGCACCTGGCTATTTGACTCTCGTGGCAAGCCAGTTCTTCGTTGGCTTGGGTATGGCTGCGGTAATGCCTTGCCTGTCCCTGATGGTGAAGGAATGGTCAACAGAGTCGCCGGGGTTTTCGACAGGGGTGTATGTCTCGGGCTTCGCAGCTGGCAACGCCACCGCTCTAGGGCTGACACCTTATCTGCTGGGGGTGATGGATTGGAGACAGATTTTCTTGGTCTATGCCGGGTTCAGTGCGGCTGTCTGTGGAGCCTGGTTGTGTCTTGCAAAGGATAGTGCCGAAACTACCTCGGCCATTGAATTGAAGGACCTCGAGAGGCTAGTGAAGGACAGATATGTGTGGATATTGCTGCTTTTCTTGGTGGCGTCAATGGGCTGCTACGATACACTGGCGACGTGGATGCCCAAGGTCCTCGAGATGAAGCAATATAGCAGCGCACTGGCTTCGCTGCTTCCCCTGGGGTTCTTCGTGGCAGGGCCTGTGGTAGGTCTCGTGTCTGACAGAATCCGGGATAGGAGGAGAGTGGTGGGGCTGCTAGGGCTGGTAGCAGCCGCTGCCATGGTGGGCATCAACTATGCTCCGTTTTCCATCCTGCTTGTGTGCCTCTTCCTTGTTGGGTTCACTACCACAGGCGTCACTACCATCAGCCTTGCAGCTCCAGTGGAGCACAAGCGCCTCTCCCCGGTTGCTGGCTCTGCTATCGGCCTAATCTCCTCATTGGGCAATATTGGACCACTGTTGATGCCCGTCCTCTTCGGCTTTCTGATAGATGTCACAGGCACTTTCCATGCCTCAGTGTTTTCGGTGGCAGCTCTAGCCGGAGCTGTATTCATCTTGGGCTCGAGACTGAGCGAGTGAGACGTACTGTGGAGGGCAACATGTCTGACGTGATAGCCAGGGTCGTATCCCAGAGGGGCACTTGCGTAGCAGGACACAAGGTGGGCGATGAGTTCACCATCGGACAGGAGACGCCGAGTGGCATGTGTTCGTGGGCATTCTATACGCTTTTCCCTTTCGCGGAGGTGCTGCAATTTGGTGGCTCGTTCCCCTGGGAGGAGAGTCCAGGCATGGCCACTGTTGCCTGTCCTGATCCGGTAAACCCGATTGTGTTCGAGTTGAGGCGTGGCGTGTCCTAGTCAAAGAAGACTAGGCTGCAACGACAGGGATGGAATGGTTGTGGTAGTGGCCGGCTACCACAGGCCCGGAACCAGAGCTTTCCGCTTGGGAGGGTAGTCTGGGAAGTGCTGATGATACCAGAGGTGATGAGCTCTGGCGCGGGGCGCAAGATTGGCGACCGTCCACATGGCGAATGCCAAACCCGGTAGCGACCACGTTGCAATAGCCCAGCCAATCCAGGTGACGATTTCGCCAAAGTAGTTGGGACAGGATATCCAGCGGTACAATCCGAGGTACGGGACTTTGTAATCAGCTTCATTTGGCTGGCGGAGACTATGGAGCGTACTCTCCGCACGGCGATTGATGATGTAGCCTGCGAGGAATAATCCGAGTCCAATGATAAACCGCGGCTCCGCAAGCCAGTCGTTAGAATATCCACCGGAGAACGTATAGATGTAGCGGCCGTTCAGGTAGCCGTTCACAAGGTTGAATAGAAACCCCGAGATGATGATAGTAACCGGCACGCGTCTTGCCTGGCCCCGCAGGTTGAAGGGGTAAACAAAAGCCCGGTGTACATAATGTGCTTCCCACAAGGTAAGAAAGACAAGCGTGGTGAGCGTGGCTGTGTTGGTGCGCAACAGGCAGCATGTGGCAAATACAAGCGGTGCCGGTGCCTCCATGATGAGCCAACCGAGCTTGCCGGTGATGGTGGGCCCCC
>DAOVBS010000087.1 GCA_030670425.1 Chloroflexota bacterium
TCAGGCTAAAATGCCTGGAATCATGTGCCTTGCCATACCCGTCAGAGTTGTCTCCATAGATGGAGATGAGGCAGAAACAGATATCGCCGGGGTGAGACGCCGAATCAGCCTGGCACTCACTCCAGAGGTAACTGTGGGGGATTATGTTTTGCTTCACACCGGCTACGCCATAGGCGTCGTGGACGAAGCTGAAGCCAAGGAGACTCTAAGACTCCTGGAGGAGATAGCAAGCTTCGGTGAAGTTCATTGACGAGTATCAGAACGCCGAGCTGGCCAGAAGCCTAGCCCGTAGAATCGCCAGTCACTCCACCAGGAGAATCAGCTTAATGGAATTCTGTGGCGGGCATACGCACGCCGTGCTGAGACACGGTATCCGCCAGTTGATGCCGGACACGATCGAGATGAGATCAGGGCCAGGTTGTCCGGTATGCGTCACGGCAACCACCGACATAGACAGAGCCATCGCACTGGCTCATCTGCCGGGAGCTATCACTGCCACCTTCGGCGACATCATAAGGGTCCCCGGTAGTCACTCCAGCCTACAGCAGACAAGGGCTGAGGGAGCCGACATACGTGTTGCATATTCCGCCACAGACGCTCTCGCCATGGCCAGAGCCAACCCGGACAGATCAGTCATCTTTATCGCCATTGGCTTTGAAACCACGGCACCCACCATAGCTGCCTCAATAGCCAAGGCCAGAGAAGAAGAGATAGACAACTTCTACGTCCTTTCCCTCCTCAAGCTAACACCACCCGTTATGAGAGCGCTGCTTGATTTGGGTGAAGTGAAACTGGATGGCATTATCGGCCCCGGCCACGTCAGCGTCGTAATTGGCGCCCGCCCGTACGAGTTCATACCCAGGGACTACGGCGTCGCTTGCGTCATTTCAGGCTTTGAGCCGCTGGATATCCTGCTCGCCATAGACAGGCTCGTGGAGCAGGTTGAAAGCCATCAGCCCAGGGTGGAGATAGCCTACTCCCGCGGCGTCAGGCCCGAGGGCAACACAAGCGCCCTGAGGCTGATGAACAAAGTCTTCGAAGCCGATACTGCCAACTGGCGTGGCATCGGCAGCATCCCTGAAAGCGGCCTCAAGATCAGAGACAGGTATGCGTCTTTCGATGCTGCGAGGGCTTTTTCCGTGAGTCCAGAACCCGTCAGGGAGCCTCGAGGGTGCATCTGTGGAGACGTGCTCCGCGGCGTAGCCACACCCCCGCAATGCAAGCTCTTCGGCCAGGCCTGCACCCCGGAGAGACCTGTAGGGCCCTGCATGGTCTCCAGCGAAGGCGCTTGTGCTGCGTATTACCAATTCGCTGGCGTGGAAAGCTTGGAGACAGGCAGCTAATCTTGGCACAAGGCAGAATATGACGAGTGGACTAGGCGATTATAGCGGGGAGCTCAACCCTGACATAAGCATCGAGGATTTCTCCAAAGACGTCCTTGTAGAGTTGCTCAAGCTATACTCCAAGCTATTCCTGGCGATAGACGGATTCTGGTATCTCGCCATCAAGGAAAGAATCAGCGATGAGGAGGCTCTGGCGTGTGATATGTGGGCCTGGGAAAAGGAAGTCAGGTATGAGATGAGACGGCTGACAAAGCTGCTCAGAATCGAGGGGAACGACGTGGCCACGCTCATGAAGGCGCTGCAAATGAGCCCCTGGTTTCAGAACGTCACGTACAGAATTGAGATGGCAGCTAGGAACAGCGCCCTGCTCACCATCACTGACTGCCCTGTACTGGAAGCCTTGGAAAAAGAAGGAGAGGGAAGGGAGAAGACCATCTGCAAGGTGATGGATGCTATGGTATTCAAGAAGTACGCTGAGTTCTTCAACCCCGACATAGAAGTGCGGTACTTGAAGTTGCCCCCCAGGGAAAGCAAACGGGATATCTGCTGTCAGTGGGAGTTCAAAGCACCATGAGTATTCAGAGCAGCAGAGAAGTCATCCTCCTGGCTCACGGCAGTGGTGGGAGATTGGGCCACGAACTGGTGGAGGAGAGGTTTCTCCCCCTGCTGACCAACCCTGCGCTGGACAAGCTGGACGACTCGGCCATACTCGAGGCGGAGGGGCGCCTTGCTTTCACTACCGACAGCTATGTAGTCAATCCTCTCTTCTTCCCTGGAGGAGACATCGGCAAGTTGTCTGTCTGCGGCACAGTGAATGACCTGTCCATGAGCGGAGCCAGACCCCTGTACTTGAGCCTCTCGCTGATTATAGAAGAGGGCTTCCCTCTTAATGAACTCGACCGCATACTGCGTTCAATAGGAGCAGCCTGCCAGGAAGCTGAAGTGAACATAGTCACCGGAGACACCAAGGTGGTAGGCAGAGGACAGGCAGATAGGCTATACATCACCACCTCGGGAATAGGCGTCGTGCCTCCCCAGGTCGATATATCAGGAGCCAATGCCAGCGTCGGTGACAAAGTCATCCTGAGCGGCACCATTGGCGAGCATGGGATAGCCATAACCAGCCAACGCGAAGGGCTCCAGTTCTCCGTCCCAGTACAGAGCGACTGTGCCCCCTTGAACAGGCTGGTGGCCCGGATGCTGGAGGCTTCGCCAAGTATCCATTGCCTCCGCGATCCTACCCGGGGCGGCCTGGCCAGCACACTCAACGAATTGGCCAGGCAATCTCAAGTGGGCATAGCAGTGGAAGAAGATAGGATTCCCGTAAGGGAAGAGGTCACCGCGGCCTGTGAACTCCTGGGCTTTGACCCGTTGCACGTCGCCAACGAAGGCAAGCTGGTGGCCATAGTCGGTCCAGATGACGCGGACGCGATTCTGGCCCGGATGAAGGAGACCAGATATGGTGTCGATGCGGCTATCATCGGGGAGGTGAGCAACCGTTATCCCGGTAAAGTGCTGATGAAGACAAAGCTGGGTCCCTCTCGCATCGTCGACATGCTTTCAGGTGAGCTGTTGCCCCGCATATGCTAGAATCTCGTCCACCGGAGTACCATCGCGGCCGAATGCAGCCGCGATAGCAGGAGGCGTTCGAAATGATCACTGTTCAACAACTTCAAAGCATCGTGGGAGAGGACTGGGTCATAACCCAGAGAGAGCAGATGGAGAGCTACCTGATGGACGAAACATACCTGGGCGTGAGGCCTCAGCCCGCGGACAACGTTATTCTGGTGAAGCCGGCCAATAGCCAGGAGATATCCGGGATACTCAAGCTGGCCAACAAGGAGAAGACTCCCGTCTATCCCCGGGGCGGAGGCACCGGCTTGGTAGGCGGCGCCATTCCCACCCGCGACGGCATAGTCCTTTCTCTGGAGAGGCTGGATAAGATCGAGGAGATAGACAAAGAGAACCTCATGGTCGTTGCCCAGGCAGGGGTCACTCTGGAGCAACTGCTGAAGGCTGTGGAAGACGCGGACCTGCTCTTT
>DAOVBS010000064.1 GCA_030670425.1 Chloroflexota bacterium
CGTCTATGTTACCATCACACAGATAGGCGACGAGCGCCTTCTCTCGGTAACCAACATCGGCACTCGGCCCACCTTTGGGGACAGCCAGAAGACTATTGAAACCCATCTTTTGAACTACGGCGGCGATCTATATGACAAGGAACTCAAGGTAAGCTTTGTGCAGAGGCTGCGGGACGAGAAGAGATTCGCCTCCTCGCAGGAACTGAAAGAGCAGATCAGCAAAGACATTGAGGCCGCGAAAGCATTAGCTGGCGAATTGAAATGACCGACATCGAACATGGCAATCTTCTCAGCCGAGGAGTGGCTGAAATCATTGTTGAACAGGAATTCATACAGCTCCTGAAATCGGGAAGGAGCCTAAGGCTGAAGGAAGGCTTTGACCCCAGTGCACCTGATATTCATTTAGGACATGCAGTTGGCCTGAGGAAACTACGCCAGCTCCAAGAACTCGGACATAAGGTCATTCTCATTGTTGGCGACTGGACAGCACGTATCGGAGACCCCAGCGGTCAGTCAGCCACCCGCCCCATGCTCTCCGAAAGCGAAATAGAGGCCAACGCCCAGACCTATATGGAGCAGTTTTTCAAGGTAGTCGATAGAGACAGGACAGAAATAAGGTGGCAAAGTGAGTGGTTCGACAAATTCACCCTGGATACTGTCATCAGGCTTATGAGCAAGTTCACTGTGGCCCAGATACTGGCCAGGGAGGATTTCAGCAACCGATACCGCTCCGGCAACCCTATCTCGCTAGCCGAGATGCTCTATCCGCTACTTCAAGCCTACGATTCCGTGGCCATTGAAGCCAGTGTTGAATTTGGAGGCACCGATCAGAAATTCAACTGTCTGCTAGGGAGAGAACTGCAGCAGATCATGGGCCAGACACCGCAGCACGTTTTCTTCACCCCCATTCTCGCCGGCACCGACGGCACCCAGAAAATGAGCAAGAGCCTGGGCAACTACATAGGCATTGCTGAGCCTCCGGAGGAGATGTATGGCAAGGTGATGTCTCTTCCTGATTCGCTCCTGACCCAGTATTTTGAGCTGACCACCGACGTGCCTGACGAAGAAATCGCTCAGTTCAGAGAGCAATTGAACGCTCAAACGGTTAATCCCATGGACCTCAAGAAACGGCTAGCCCGTGAGATCATTACGCAATTCCATGGAAAGCAGGATGCGGATAAGGCGGAAGAGAACTTCACCAGAGTGTTTCAGAAACGGGAACTGCCCGAGGATATCCCTGAATATGGCTTTGCCGCTAGCTCAATTCAGGACGGCTTGTACCATCTCGATGTCGCTCCAACTCTGTTACGAGAGGGCATAGTGCAAAGCAATAGTGAACTGAAGCGCCTGCTAGCGCAGGGAGCAGTGGAACTGGATGGGAAGAAGGTAAACACCAGTGCCATCAATGCGCGCGATGGCAGCGTCCTCAAAGTGGGCAAGCGCCATTTCGTCAGAATAGTCATCAAATAAGCTGCGCCCCGATGTCATTTCAAGCGAGGTGACTGCAGTCTCACGTCACCCCGAATGGACGGAGGCGTCTAGGGAGTCCGACAGTCTCCTCCACGCCAAAAGTGACAGCGGAGGCGAACCGGAGGTAATCGATATGCAACTACGGATCCCCGGGCCAACCCCCTGCCCGCCACAGGCTCTCGAGGCTATGGGCAGACAGATGATACCTCACAGAGGCAAGGAGTTTGCCCAAATTCTCACCTCAATAACGGCCAAGCTGCAACAGGTATTCCAGACCAAGGGAGACGTCCTTGTGCTTACAGCTTCGGGCACAGGCGGCTTGGAGGCAGCGATTGTCAATGTCCTATCGCCAGGCGACAGGGTCCTATCTGCCTCGAATGGCGTCTTTGGCGACCGCTTTGCCGATATCGCCGAACAGTACGGCGCACTAGTGAAACGGCTCACCTTCGAATGGGGACAACCTGTCGACCCTGACGCAGTAAAGAGGGCACTGTCTACAGACACTGGTATTAAGGCAGTCCTGGTAACTCACAACGAGACATCCACTGGTGTCACCAACGACCTCGAACAAATAAGCTCGGTGACAAGGGATTTCGACAAGCTTCTCATAGTGGACGCCATAAGCAGTCTCAGCTCCATTGAGCTACCTGTGGATGCATGGCAGTGCGATGTGGTTATCTGTGGTTCGCAGAAGGGATGGATGATCCCTCCAGGCCTTACCATGGTTAGCGTAAGCCAGAAAGCATGGCAAGCCCAGGCTCAGGCGAAAATGCCGCGTTTCTACTGGGATTTCACCAAGGCCTGGGAGTATCTGCAAAGGGGACAGACTCCGTGGACTCCAGCCGTCTCCCTTTGTTTTGCCCTGGATGCGACTCTAGACCTCATACTGGAAGAGGGACTGCCTGCCGTGTTTGCTCGTCATGCCAGAGTAGCTCAAATGGCCAGGGAGGGAGTAGAGGCCTTGGGATTGTCCCTCTTCGCCAAAGCCAGCCATGCTTCAAATACCGTGACAGCGGTAAACGCCAGTGATAGAATTAGCATTCCGAGGCTGGTCCAGATTCTCAAGAGTGAACATGCTATCGATGTTGCTGGAGGACAGAAGAAGCTATCGGGCAAGATTTTCCGCATCGGTCACCTCGGCTTCGTCTATGAGGATGACATCAGAGCGGTGCTGGAGGCATTAGCCCAAGCCCTGCCAAAAGCGAGGTCTTAACTTAAGAAGATGAAGATTCTGGTTGCCGACCCTGTCGCTATAGAAGGATTGGAAATCCTCCGTGAGCAGGCCCACGTCGACGTCAAGGCCAAGCTGAAACCTGAAGAGCTCAAGGCTATAGTGGGCGACTATGATGCTTTGATCGTGCGTAGTCAGACTCAGGTTCCCGCCGAAATAGTTGAAGCCGGCAGGAAACTCAAGGTAATCGGTAGAGCAGGAGTGGGGATAGACAACATCGATGTTGGCGCCGCCACCAGGCAGGGCATCGTCGTGGTCAATGCTCCCACGGGCAACACTGTTTCCGCCGCAGAACATGCTATGGCCCTTATGCTGGCGCTGGCACGCAACATACCCCAAGCCAACAGCCAGCTGAAGTCAGGTGCGTGGCAAAGGGGAAAGCTGATTGGGGTCGAACTCAGAAACAAGACGCTTGGCATCATTGGCCTGGGCAACGTAGGGTCGGAGGTGGCCAAGCGTGCCCAGGCATTTGAGATGCGTGTAATAGCCTACGATCCGTTTGTCTCCCTTGACTATGCTCAGACGCACAAAGTAGACCTAGTCTCTCTAGATGGACTGTTCGAACAGGCAGATGTTATCACCCTTCACGTGCCATTGACGTCAGCCACAAGAAGCCTGATCGGAGCCAGGGAGCTGGCGAAGATCAAACCGACAGCATTGATCATCAATTGCGCTCGAGGTGGATTGGTCAATGAAGACGCACTGGCCGAGGCGGTTAAGGCCGGAAGAATAGCCGGTGCCGCTCTTGATGTCTTCAGCGCCGAACCCATCACCGCTAGCCCTCTGTTCGAGAGCGACAAGATCATCACCACGCCCCATCTAGGTGCTTCGACTTTCGAAGCTCAGGCCAACGTATCCAGAGATATCGCCGAGCAAGTCTTGACAGTGCTCAAAGGTCAGTTCAGTAAGTATGCCGTCAACGCCCCCTACGTTTCCTCCGAACTGATGCCATCCATAAGAGCTGCATCAACTATCGGCAGCTTTGCCAGCCAGTTGATGGAGGGTCAAATCAGCGAAATACATATCAAGTACGCTGGCGAACTTGCCAACCACGATTGTAGCCCATTCAAGGCAGCCATCATCAGCGCCATATTACAGGAAACCAGCGAGGAAACAGTGAACCTAGTGAATGTCAATTTCGTTGCCAAGCAGCGGGGTTTGAAGATCAGCGAGGAGACAGAGCTAGACTCCCAGAACTACTCTAACCTGCTCACACTCAGAATCGACACCGACAAAGGACCTACCACTGTGTCGAGCACAGTGAGGGACAACGAAGTCCACGTTGTCCAGGTCAATGACTTCTGGATGGACATCGTGCCGACTGGCGGGCATGTCCTTATCTGCACGCACCTGGACCAGCCTGGCATGGTGGGGACTATTGGCAACATTACTGGCAGAGCCAACATCAACATCAGTTCCATGTACGTGAGCCGTCTTCAGCCCCGGGGACAAGCAGTTATGCTTCTGGCCCTCGACGAGCCAATCGG
>DAOVBS010000065.1 GCA_030670425.1 Chloroflexota bacterium
AGGCCGGTTCAACACGCCGTGTGTGTTGCTTACACCAGCCAAGAAGCCAGGAGAGCCAGCGAGGAGATGAGAAGAAGATACCAGCGAAACAGGGATGTTGTTGTAAGAGGCCTCAATGAGATTAACGGTTTCAGTTGTGCCACGCCGGAAGGCGCATTCTATGTTTTTCCCAATGTTGCAGGATTCTTCGGCCAAAGATATGAATTCGATGGCAGCGAGTACACCGTGAGCGGTTCTGCGGCTTTTCGGACCTTCCTTCTAAGAAAGGCACAGGTGGCCGGAGTCGAAGGAGCGCCTTTTGGGATGGATGGCCACATCAGGTTTTCTTTGGCGACCAAGGAGGAGGACTGTATGACTGCGCTAGCCAGCATCAGAAATGCCGTGAGGGAACTGCGTTAGTCTTGTCATACGCGGACTGGAATTCCTTTTCCCCCAAGGTATTCCTTAGCCTGGAGTATGGATATCTCGCCGAAGTGGAAGATAGATGCCGCCTGGACCGCGGATGCTCTCCCTATTGTCACGGCCTCGTAGAGGTGCTCCAGCTTCCCTGCCCCTCCTGAAGCAACCACTGGAATGCTGACGGCCTCAGCGGCAGCCCTTGTCATCTCTATATCGTATCCCTCTCTGGTACCGTCAGCGTCCTTGCTCGTGAGTAGAATCTCACCCGCGCCAAGTTCCTCCGCTCTCCTTGCCCACCCGACAAGCTCGATACCGGTGGAGTCGTGACCTCCTCTGACGACGACTTCCAGTCGAGGAAGAGCGCTGTCAGGAGAATTCTTACGCCCATCGATGGCAACCACTAATCTGCTCTTGCCAAACCGACTCGAGGCGTTCGCGAGCAGCTCAGGATCCCTTACAGCAGCAGTATTCACCGAAATCCGATCTACGCCAAGGTCAAACAGAGCCTTCATGTCTTCCATGTTCCTGATGCCGCCACCTATGCACAAAGGTACAGTAACCTTTTCTGCCACTCTCCTGACCCAGTCCAGCCTCGTCCCTCTTGCCTCAACAGTCGCAGCGATATCGAGGAACACAAGCTCATCCGCCCCCTCCCTGCAATAAGCCTCCGCTGCCTCAACTGGATCCCGAGCATCTCTGACATTCTCGAACCTCACCCCCTTGACCACCCGCCCATCTTTCACATCCAGGCAAGGTATGATTCTTACTTCTTTCATAGCGCTCCTCTCGTTGACAAACAATGGCATTCATCTTAGGGAATTCCTCATCATTTGGCAAGGAGTTGACCATGTGGCGCACATAAGCTAGAGTCTGCCCAAATGAGGGCTGTTATTCTGTCAGGAGGCAAAGCAACCAGGCTACGCCCTCTTACCTGTAACACATCCAAGGTAATGATTCCCGTACTGAATCGTCCTTTTCTTCAGCATCTTGTCTGGTACCTGAAGAGACACAATATTGTTGACATAACACTTGCCACCGGCAAGATACCGGACGAGGTGGAGAGCTACTTCGGCGACGGCAGCAGGTTTGATGCCACAATAGAGTATTCCACTGAGAGTGTTCCTCTGGGCACGGCTGGGGCGGTGAAAAACGCTGAAAGGTTCCTGGATAGGCCTTTCGTGGTTTTCAACGGCGATGTGTTCACGGATATTGACCTGACTGCCATGATGGATGTCCATCAGCGAAGGGGAGCTATTGCAACCCTAGCATTGACTCCCGTGGATGACCCTACAGCCTATGGGGTAGTTGAGACCGATGATGAAGGAAGAGTCACGCGCTTCCTGGAAAAACCGAGCCGTGACGAAGTAACCAGCAACCTGATCAATGCCGGCATCTATATTCTGCGTCCCGACATCCTCAACTACATCCCTCCCAACGCTTTCGTCATGTTTGAGCGCGACGTCTTTCCCTCGGTCCTGGAGGCAGGAGAGACCATGTGTGCTTATCCGTCTGATGACTACTGGACTGATATCGGCACACCAGAAAGATACCTGAGGCTAAATCATGATTTGCTCGGGCGAGACATCGGCCCTCGCGGCCTCAAGTTCGAAGGAAGACATGATATCCATCCGTCAGCGCAAGTTGAAGGGCCCGTGCTGATTGGCAAAGGCTGTCGTGTCGCGAGCAACTGTACCATAGAGGGGCCAACTGTGTTGGGACAGGGCTGCCAGATAAGGGAAGGCGCCGTCATACAAAGCTCGCTGTTGTGGCAAGATTGCGAAATTGGCAGGGGCGCCAGGCTCCGTGACTCCATACTTGCCTCCAGTTGCTATGTCGGAGGAGAAAGCCTTCTGGATAGCTGTGTGCTGGGGGACAATGTAAGGATTGGGAGCGGTAACCAACTACCCCAAGGCGCTAAGATCTGGCCTGGCAAATCGATACCGCGCGGCACAATTTCGTTTTGACAGTCACGGCCGAGTCTTTGCTGTGGCTGGACCTAGTTCAAGAGTCACCCAGAGTTGCTGGTGAGGGTACAAGCCGCCGGAACCCGACTTCAGGAAGTCACACATTGAATAGGAACGTGACAATGTCTCCATCCTGGACAAGGTAGTCCTTGCCTTCCATTCTGAGCAAGCCCCGCTTTCGCGCTTCATTCAGGCTGCCACATCTCTCCATGTCGCTGTAGCCGATTACTTCAGCACGGATGAATCCTCGCTCCATGTCGGAATGAACCTTCCCTGCTGCCGTCGACGCTGTGGCGCCACGTGGCACAGTCCATGCCTTCAACTCGCGGGAAGCTGTAGTGAAAAAAGAGATAAGTCCCAGCAAATGGTAGGAGAGATCAATGACAATCTCCACTGCCGGCGCGGCAAGTCCCATAGCTCCACGGAACTCCTCAGCCTCGGAGTCGCTCAGTTGTCCCAGCTCCGACTCCAGCTTCCCACACTGAGCTATCACTGCAAATTGCGGGTAGGCAACTCTCATCTCGTCCTCCAAGAGCGAAGCCTGGGCAAGTTGTTCCTCCCCAATATTCAGAACAACCAGCATGGGCTTTGCAGTGAGGAATTGATAATGCGACAAGCCCTTCAGGTCGTCTTTGGTCAAGTCCTGCTGCCTTACTGGCACATCTGCCTCCAGCGCTGACTTCACCCTCTGCAGCAAAGCTTGTTCTCCTAAATGAACTTCGCGCTCTGATGGCCTCGCTCCCTTCAGGGCTATGTGCAATTTATCAAGCCTTCTGTCAATGATGGCCAGGTCGGAAAAGACAAGCTCCAAATCCAGCGTGGCTAGATCCCGCCTGGGGTCAATGCTTCCTTCAGGGTGGGGGACTCTCTCATCTCCAAAGATGCGAACTACCTGAAGCAAGGCATCAGCCGTGCTCAAATGGCTCAGGAGTTCTCCCCCCAGTCCTCCCTTGCTGCCAGGCCCTCGAGGTGAACCAGCCATATCCACATAGCCTACCTCAGCAAGGACAGTCTTCTGGGGATGGAATATGCTCTCCAAGGTTGACAGTCGCGAATCGGGCACTTTGACCACGCCTATATTCGGCTTCAGAGAAGCAGAATGGGTATCGAGGGCAGCCTTATTCTTGGTCAAGGCATCGAAGACAGTGGTCTTCCCGCTCTTGGACAGCCCAACAATAGCGATTCTCACATTCATCATTCTATCACAGGCACCGCTGCTGGCTTCAGACGAGAGCGGTCATTCCTGTGATAGAATACTGAGGTGTTCTACATCCTGTATGGGGAGGACGATTTCTCCCTGTGGCAAGCTCTAGAGGAAATCAGGGCTGGCTTGGATGACCCACAAATGCTGGCAGTCAACACTGCCAGACTTGACGGCCAGAGTCTGACCATGAATGAACTCAGGAACAACTGTAACACTACCCCTTTCCTGTCTCTGCATCGCCTGGTAGTAGTCAATGGCCTGTTGAAAAGGTTCGAGGCGATGCCAGGTAAGTCACGGTCAGGCAAGAGAGGAGCCAAGACTGGAGTCGGACCTGACATTGGAGAATGGCAGGACTTGCCTCTGCTCGTGGAGCAAATGCCTCACAGTACTGTACTGGTGATAGCAGATGGCGAGATACGAAGTGCCAATCCACTGTTGAATAGGGCCTCGTCCGCAGCCAAAGTAAAGGTCTTCAACCCGTTGAAGGGTGATAGGCTCAAGAACTGGATAGGGCAACAGATAGCCAAGCAGGGTGGGACCATCACGCCTCAGGCAGTAAGCCATCTTTGCCAGCTCGT
>DAOVBS010000105.1 GCA_030670425.1 Chloroflexota bacterium
CAAGAGGAGCCTTTGTGGCGAGGTTCCCGGCAAGTCCGAGTGCTGTGTCATCCAACTCCCCTATCGGAACAACTTTGTTCACAAGCCCTATTCTCTCCGCTTCATTGGCGTCAATGGACTCCCCGGTCAGAATCATTTCCAGGCACTTCTTCCTGCCTACGGAGCGGAAGAGCGCAGCCATAGGCGAAATGCAGGCAAAACCGATATCCACTCCCGGGGTCTGGAATCTCGCGTCTTCAGATGCGATAACCAAGTCGCAGCCAGCGGCGAGAGCGCAACCCATTGCCGTAGCGATTCCGTGGACAGCTGCAATCACCGGTTTGCCGATGCTGGACATGGTTTGCAGTACCTTCACGGACTTCCCGAAGGTCTCACGGATGTGAACCAATGGCTTGCCAGACAGTTCGGTGAAGTCATGGCCAGCGCAGAAGGCGGGCCCCCGGCCTTTCAGAATCACAGCACCTATATCAGGATCGCCGTCGAATTGCCACAAAGCGCAGAGTATTTCATCCATCATTTGCGAATTGAGGGCATTGCGAACCTTCGGCCGATTCAAAGCTATGATGCCTACTCTGTCTTTCTCCTCAATAAGGGTTAGCTGAAACTCCATAGCTCCTCCTTGGCGAGAAGTCGCCAGCGTGCTACAGTGACAAATCCAGCCACAGCTTTGGTGTTCGCAGTCTAGTTTTCGGTAACTGTGGAGCCTGCGCCTGCTGGACTGAATAACGCTACGTTTGTGATCATGTTATTGGTTACCGGACCACAAATCAAGCGGAGCAGTTGCGATGCTTTGTAAGGCTGGGTGTTGAGCGTGGCTGCCGTTCCCAATATAATGTCCTGTGTTTGCGCAATGTTGGAGCCGGTACTTGGGACAGGCTGTGAGGTCTGTCAAGTGTTGTCGCAGGAGGTGAAGGATGGCCGAGCAATATGATGTAGAGGTCAAGCTGCTTGCTATCACCCCTGATGCTGAAAGACTAATCGAAACGGCGGGCAGGCTATGCTGGGACACGCAGGGCAAAGTCGGAACAGCACCTGACCGAATTCAGAAGTGGCTAGAGGTGGGGCATGAGTCCATGATTGAGCATGCCTGTGCTACGTTTCACATCCGCGCCAGTCGGGTGTTGACTCATGAACTCGTCAGGCACAGGCTGGCAAGCTATAGCCAGAGAAGCCAGCGCTACGTTAAAGAGAATGAGCCGAGATACATTGAGCCGCCCGAGCTTCGAGACAATCGCTATGCTCACCAAGAGTTTGAGGCAGCGATGAAGAGCTGTTGGGCAGCCTATGCTGAGCTATTGGCTAGAGGGACAAAGCCTGAGATTGCTCGCTATGTTCTCCCTAACGCGTGTGAGACTCAGATAATATGTACCTGGAATTTCCGCGAGATCCGACATATCATCAAGCTCCGGACATCGAAGCGGGCACTACCTGAAATCAGGGTGGTAGCCAACCAGATACGAGCGATAATGAAAGACAAGGCTCCCCAAGTGTTCGGGGATCTGTGAAGGACCTGGGTGCCGCAAGGAGGTATCAAATGACAGTCTATGAACGTTTTGGTGTGAAGCCGATTATAAATGTCGCGGGGGCGACAACCCGTCATGGCGGTGCCCTGATGAGGCAGGAAGTGGTGGAGGCAATGGTCGAAGCTGCCAAGGTATCAGTGCCTCTGGACGAGCTTCAGGCTGCAGCCAGCAAGGTGATAGCCAGAGTGACACATGCTGAGGCGGGCATCATCACATGTGGGGCGGCCGCGGGGCTCACCCTGGGTACGGCCGCATGCATTGTCGGTCTGGATGTGGCCCGGATGAACAGGCTGCCAGACACTAGCGGCATGCCCAATGAAGTCATCATGCCGTGGCATCAGATTTGTGGTTACGGGCACGCCATTCGGGGGGCTGGCGCCAGGCTTGTGGGTGTGGGTATACCGAACGATGCAACGCCGCCTCAAGAGACCCACATCATCAGCAAGTGGGATATTGAGTCGGCAATCGTGAATGATACTGTGGCGATTGCATATGGCGCGCGTCCCGGAAGTCACCCGCCACTTGAAGATGTTGTTGAGGTAGCTAGAGAACACGACATACCGGTCATTGTGGATGCTGCTGCTCAGGTGCCGCCTATGGAGAACCTGCACAGGTTTATTGACATGGGGGCTGACCTTGTCTGCATCAGTGGTGGAAAGGGTATCCGAGGACCTCAGGACAGCGGCATTCTGTGCGGGCGGCGTGATCTGATTGCGTCTGCGGCCCTACAGATGTTGGATATGGCCGGTAAACCGTTTGAGGCGTGGAACCCACCGGCCTCACTTATTCCCAAGGAGAAACTGCATGGCAAGCCAGAACACGGCATCGGTCGAGGAATGAAAGTCACTAAGGAGGCTGCTATTGGACTGCTCGTGGCGCTGGAGAATTTCACCGACGAAGAGCTTGCAGAAAGGCAGAAATTCTTGAGACAGCTACTGGAGAAGATACAGCGAAGACTGGAAGGCGTACCCGGGCTGGAAATGCGGGTGACTGGAGATAGTGATGGGAGATACCCTCTGCTCGAACTGAAGATAGACCAGCAGGTGGTGGGGCAGAGCGCTTATGATGTGGCACGGAAGCTGAATGAGGGCAC
>DAOVBS010000041.1 GCA_030670425.1 Chloroflexota bacterium
CCGCCATGCGGGCAGGTGCGAACTCTTCGCGACATCCCCACAGCCTACAAGCGCACCCCGTAACTTAGGTCTCGCCATCTCTCGAAACCGCCTCCCAACTAAGATGCAAGAAGGCCCCTAGGCCTTGTAGTCGAAAGTGGGGCTGACATAGAGCATGCCTAGCCTTATGCCGCCCAACAGGCCGCCCAATAGCAACGCAAGGTTCGCTATGTACCTCAGGAAAACGAACGAGACGGTTTGCAAGGGGCCCCTCATGTCTACATCAGACCTGAAGTAGCGAACCACCAGGACTAGCGCCAAGACCCCCGTGACGATGGCTGGGATCTCGAAGGCAAGCGCGGCGAATAGCACAGCCAGGGCGAAAAATGCGTGCATCGAGAGGAAGGTTGTAAGGAAAACAGTGGCGTCAAAAGGGAACCTTGCGGTCAGCAGGCAATCATATATGGCCCCTTTCCCTTTCGTCCTGCTGCGCCTGTAGACCCGCACACCCCTCGACCCATGCTTCCTGGTTACGTAAGGATGATGGTACCCGTAGCGGAACCACTGTCGAATCAACGATCTCACGGTCAACCTGTTCTTGTGCCTGACTGCCGCTTTGGGTTCGAAATACGCCTCCCACCGCGCTTCAATGATGCGGAGCCACATATCCTGGTCCTCGCCGCTGGTGCAGTTCTCATCGTACGTGCCGATCTGATCAAGCGCCTGTCTCCGGAATGCTACGTTGGCGCCTGCAAAGAAGGGCGAGATCGACGAGTCCCTCTCCCATCTCTGATACCCTTCTTCAAACAGATTGCACAGTACCTGTATTATCACTGGCCTAGTCCTTGCTCCTCCGGCTGGAGTTCATATTCTTAATATAGAACTCCTCTACTATACCTGACCCGATGCGAAAGTAGGACACCTCACCTCCCACGACCCCGACATAGGGGTCCCTAATGAAAGGGATCTCCATATGCTTCAGCCAGTCCTCATCGGCGAGACAATCATCGTCTATGAAAGCTATGATGTCGCCCGTCGATGCCTTAAGCCCAGCGTTTCTGGCCCGAGGGATTCCCCTGATCGGTTCATAGATGTACTTCACGTTCAGCTTCCCTTCGAAGCCTACAACGACATCCCTGGTGTGATCCTCCGAGGCATTGTCGACCACGACCACTTCATCGGGCGGCCGGCTTTGCCTGATGAGGGATTCAAGGGCATCCTTCAGCAAGTCAGCCCTGTTGCGAGTAATGATTACGACTGATATGGAAAGCTTGCTCTGCATATTAGACCCATTTCAGGAGATCGATCGCACGCGAGTAGAAGCGATAGGACTCGTTCTCCTCGCCTGCTAATTCCTTCACATACTCACGGTGCAGCCGACGCAGCCAATCCGAATGCTCCGGATAGGATTCGACCATGCCCTCGACTATCTGCGCGCTGTTCAAGGGTATATGTATCTCGTCCGCTTCCAGAGAACGAGCCAAGAGCTTGGTCCTGGCAGCCGCCCAAAAGAACCTGAGGAAGTCTAGGGGCCTGACCTTGTAAATGTCCCTGGTCGATGCCACAGCGTCGATCTTGCTCACTCGCTTGGCTATCGTCTCCTCAAAGGCCCCGAGGGCCAGCTCACACCGGATAGGACCGCTATCGCGCTCACGGCAGACTACGAGAGGGTCGGTACTGCCCTCAGGCAACAAACGGAAGAACAACGGGGACGCCGCAACGGTCTTAACGCAGTCGTTTTGCACGCCGGCCCGGAGAGAAAAAGCCAAACGGTTCTCTACCACCACGAACGGCTCAATGCGCTGCCGGCTTACACTACCACTTATGACAGACAGCAGTCTACCCAGTTTCTCGGCAGGCACGGGTCTCCTCCGAACGAGCGCGAGGTACAAGGTGTCTATATCCGAGTTCGACAGGACATCCAAGCCAAACTCCGCCTGCGGTATGATGGCTACCGAGTCCAAGTATGGTCTCAGTTCCGAGTCGATAGCCGCCTGGACTCTTCTCAGCGCGTCTTCGATGGGGCTGTCCAGTATAAGGTCGTGTGTTTGCGGCAGGTCCAAGACCGCTGTCTTGCCCCCTGACTCCATATATGAGATTTGCTCTATTTCCTTAAGTGTTTCCGCCGCCAGACCAATGAACAGCTCGAGCAACGGGTCAGCATCCACCTCCTCTCTGGACGTGAGATGCCCGATGTAGCCACGCACCCCATCGACCAGCCCGCGTTGCTCATCACCCAGGTAGCTTCTGACGCGATCAAGAGCTTCCTCTCTGGTCTGGACACCCTGTCCCTGGCAAACGAACAGGAAGACCTTGGATAATTCGGAGATAGCCTTGTACCACAGGTACTTCCTATCGAAAAGAGGGCGGTCACGGGATGGCACGAGCTCGGCATTTACCGCTGCCCACCATACCTTTAGTTCCTCCGCTGCTAAACAACGCAGTACAAGTTCTTCGAGCCGGGGTAGGGCGCTCACCACGTCTTCGCCGAACAACAGCCTCCACGTATGCCTGCCCTCATTGAACCTGAACCTGTGCAGGTCGTAGTCGTCGTACATTCTCTTGAACTCTGAAATGGAATACACCCCCAGCTCTTCCTCGACGCGCCCGAAAAGAGGAATATAACACGAGAGTCCGGCGTCGATTGACTTGACTCTATCCTTCACCGTATTCCCTGTCTCGTCATCGGCCACAATGACCGTCAGATCGATATCGCTGAGCCCGTAGACCACCTCGCCCTTTGCCAGCCCTCGGCGCAGATAGACGCTCACGACGCCATCGACACGCCTGAGTAGCAAAGAGGCAAGCCGGATAGATAGCTCGTAGACCGTCCTATAAAAGTAGGTCAGAGGAAAGAAGTCTGTCCTTAGGATCAGACGTTGGATAAGGTATCGCGATCTTGGTTTCATGAACTCGATGTGCGCAAGAGGGGGAACAGGCTGTCTGGCAGTATATCTCCACCGCCAGCGCCTGTCAAGCCGAATAAAGAACCATGCTGCCCTTCGGTCTCGCCTGGGCGAATCGGTGGGCAAGGTTAGTCTCCACTCTGTGCACTGATCCGCACGCGCGTAATGCGCCTCTTGAACCCTAGCAACCCGAAGAGGGCGAAATGCAGCCTCGATGAGATATCGCGCCTCAGCAACAAGCTCAATCTGAGGAGCGCGTAACGAAAGGGCCTGGAGGTACTGATCCTCCGAAACAGCCCTAGCGGCTGCGGCTCTATAGACCGAACTCTCTCTGCATCTATGTAGTGATCGATGCCAGCGAAGACACCTTTCTTCACCCTGCAACCCGATCTGATCAGGTCCAATTCGAGGGTGAGGCCGTCATCCATTATGTCACCGTTTCTAAACTCAAAGCACCTGAAGGCTATCTTCTCCAGTGCGCCCCTGGATATCAGGGCGCATCCTGCACCCATTCCAATTGCGTGGTCGGACCAACGCAGTCGATAGCCGCTATGCACCACATCGTAGCCTTGAACTTCCTCAAGTAGTGTGCGGGTGACATTCGGGTCATAGACCATGTCGTGATCGAGGCTCAACAGATAATCAGCGTCAGTCTGAGAAAGCATGTATCGTCGTATACTCTCCCTGCCACACGCAACATTCCAAATTATGCGGCGGGCGTAAGGTGGCTTAACGACCTCATAGAGCACTACTCTTCCTATGATACCGCAGGACGCGAGCAGCGACTCCAACTCAGGGGCGAAATCGTGCTCCGCGGTGGCGAGGATGAGTTCAGAATTCGGAAACCTACGCTGGATTTCCCTCTGATTCTCCAAGAACCGGTGCAGCGCGTACGCACCACCCCGATAGGTTGGACTGCCAACCAAGACATGGATGCCTCGGTCTGGATAGTGCCCGTGAGAAGAGCTTTCGGCGTTATCTGGTATTATGCTGTTGATGATCCTCTCAGGCTCCAATCTCTTGCCCAGTATTCGCTCCATTTGTGCCCTGCCGCCGAGTCCGGTATCCCTCGCCTGCCAACGGACGTAGAATAGTAAAGTATATGAAAGTCCACCACGAAAAGCAACAGTCGACTGCTGTATTTCGATGTAGGTTCATTCCAAACCGCAGATGGCCACCAACCCCGCTAGGTGACGGAGATGTGGAATCGTCCTTCACAGATCCATTGTCGGATGCAGGCACTCATGGAGCACACCAAAGACTCACCCGTGTGGCTTCACTGGGATAACTGGCGAAAGAAGGTGGCTGGTTATGAGACCGCCAGTCTGGGGCTTTTTGAGTGGCTGGAAAATCGGATAGAGGTCGACCTGTTTGACGTTATTGACCTGACACAGATGCACACAACGCGAATATGGCTCTTTGGTAACATTCTTCGCACAGCGAGCGGTGCGGAGGACGAAGGGCTAGAAAGCAAGGGGCGAGACCTGGTAAGCCTCGGGGGTGCAGTGAGCCTGGGAGGAGGCAAAGAGGCTAGGTTAATAGTTGCTCAGGCGGCTAATACGGCCAGCGCTAGGGCTGTATATGACTATCTATCGAGTATACTGCGGCAAGCTCAAGAGAAGCCCGAATGGGCGATACTTCGGTCAGCGACTACGGAATTGAAACTGAAAGAGAGACAGATCGAACTAAGGCGTATTGCCAACCAGATAGACTCCGCCCTTGTCAGCATTGAGTTAATGCGTGCCCTCCCGGGACGGTGTCATCTGTGTCCTGTGTAATCTAAAGACCATCAAATAATCTGAGGAAGGGGGTTAATATGAAAGGGCATATCAGGCAACGATGCAAAGGCTCTTGGACAATCGTGGCAGACATCGGAAGAGATCCGCAGACGGGCAAGCGCAAGCAGCAATGGATGACCATCAGAGGAACGAAGAAAGACGCGGAGCGACACTTGCGAGAGTTGCTGCAGTCAGTGGAGGTGGGCAGCTACATGAAGCCAACGAAGACCACTGTAGCTGAGTACCTGGAGCAATGGCTCGAGGGCTATGTAAGTAGCAATACTGGGCCCAGGACCCGTGAACGGTACGTCGAAATAGTTCGCGCCCACCTTATTCCGGCACTGGGTTCAATTCCACTGACAGCCTTGTGCCCTCAGCATATTCAAGATTACTATGCCAGAGCTCTTGACGCCGGGCGCAGGGATGGCAAGGGAGGACTATCAGCGCGAACGGTTCATCATCACCACGGGGTTCTATATGAAGCGTTGAAACACGCAGTCAAGCACGGTATCCTCATACGGAATGTGGCAGAGGCTGTTGACCCACCGCGGCCGGGTTATAGGGAAATGGCCACGGTGGGGGCGGAGGCTCTCAATAGCTTGTTGGAAGCAGCCCGAGCCACTCCTTACTATGTTCTCTTCTACACAGCCGCATATACCGGTCTGAGGCGGAGCGAACTGTTGGCGCTACGGTGGCACCACGTGGATCTGGATCTAGCCACCATGTCGGTAGTGGAGACGCTTCACCACCTGCACAGCGGGGAATATGTTATTAGACAGCCAAAAAGCAAACGAGGTCGGCGTCTCGTTGCCTTGTCACCATCACTGGCGATCCTGCTAAGGGAACACAAAGCCAAAAAAGACGATATTCGGACACAGCTAGGCTTACCACTACAAGATAATGTCCTGGTATTCTCACGTCCCGACGGGTCGCCGATTGAGCCCAACAGCGTGACCAAGGCATTCCGAAAACTTGCCCGGTCGGTCGGATTGGATG
>DAOVBS010000043.1 GCA_030670425.1 Chloroflexota bacterium
CCCCTCGTATCGGGGCACGCATTCGTTTACGCCCAGGCAGACATACGCCCCCGCCTTCTGTGCCGCTTCGGCGACCCTGCCGAGGTCATCTCCGGGGACCTGGACTGAGTTTCTCGTCAATTGGAGAAGGTTTCTGGTCCATTCTTGAGGGTTGCTCAGATCGATGGACCAGTTCGGATAAGCCGGCAGGAAAGTCTCAGGCAATACAACCAATCTTGCCCCTTCCCTTCCGGCCTCTGCAACGAGCGCGCATATCTTATCCAGAGAAGCCTGTTTGTCTATTGGGTACGCAGGCGCCGCCTGAACTGCAGCTACTTTCATCTCTCGATTTGCCCTCCTCATCTCCTGAGTCGTCTGTGGCTAAGTTCAACATAAGGATGTGTCATTGTCAAGCTGCAACGGCGATGGTCCGTTTCAGGGAGAGGCGTGCCGCTTTAGATGGGAGATAGGTTTCTGCTACAATAGCGGAGGCTGGGGCACATGTCTGCGAAAGACCAATTCGTTACCGTCCGTACTACCCAGCAGATGGAGGCACGAGTAATACAGGGGAGGTTGGAAAGCGAAGGCATCCCGGTCCTCTTGAGCTATGAGAGTGCTGGTTTGGTCTACGGGCTTACCGTAGATGGCTTGGGCGAGGTGAAGATAATGGTGCCCGAGCATCTGGCTACAAGGGCCAGGGATATCCTGGGAAAATAACCTGTGACTTCAAGGTTGGAGCGCGTAACCGAGCAGCGCTTGAACAGCCTGAAAAGGATTCGCTCCAAGGGAGTGAATCCCTACCCGCATTCCTATTACCCCAGTCATACCAGCGCGGATGCCATAGCGCTCTTTGGGCGACAGGGGGAGAGCCCGCAGTCTATGTCCCTTGCCGGTCGCGTTGTGGCCAGGCGCAGGATGGGCAGGATGGCCTTCCTTGATATCCGCGATGGGTCGGGCAAGATACAGCTCTGTTTTCGGCGTGACCTTCTGGGCGACGAGGACTATGAGTTCCTTCAGGAGATTGATATCGGTGACGTAATAGGGGTGGAGGGCAAGCTCTTCCGAACAAGGGCTGGAGAAATCACCCTTGAGGCGTCCGACTTCACCATGCTGTGCAAGTCTCTCCGCCCCCTGCCGGAGAAATGGCATGGGCTGGCTGACGTGGAGAAACGCTACCGGCACAGGTATCTTGACCTGATAGCCAGCGAGGAAGCCAGGAGCATCTTCCGCGTGCGCAGCAGGATTACCGCCGCAGTCAGAAGTTTCCTCAACGCGCGGGGGTTTGTGGAAGTGGAGACGCCGGTGCTCCAATCGCAGGCAGGGGGAGCTCTGGCGCGTCCCTTTGTCACCCATCACAACGCGCTGGATGAAGACCTTTACCTGCGCATTGCACTCGAGCTTCCTCTCAAGAAGCTGGTGGTGGGTGGCTTTGACAGAGTCTACGAGATAGGACGTGTCTTCCGCAACGAAGGAATTTCGGTAAGACATAATCCCGAGTTCACACTGCTGGAGTGCTATCAGGCCTATGCCGACTACAACGACATGATGAATCTGGTTGAAGAGATGGTCTCCAGTGTTGCTCGTGAGATTACGGGCAGCACCAGGATTGTCTGTGGAGGAAAGGAAATCGACCTTGCTCCTCCCTGGCAAAGACGCTATCTGCGCCAGACCATCAAGAGCTATTGTGACATCGACTTCGAAGACTACCCTGATACCGCTTCCCTGCGGTCACGAATGGGGGAGGCGGGCATGGAGGTCGATGCGGCCAAGGGCAGAGGGAGGCTCATAGATGAGCTGCTGGCTTCTTTCGTCGAGCCAGATCTCATTCGGCCGACCTTTCTTCTTGACTACCCTGTGGAGATGTCGCCTTTGGCCAAGAGGAAGAGGGACAATGAGCGTCTGGCGGAGAGGTTTGAGGCCTTCGTCAACGGGATTGAAGTTGCCAATGCTTTCACCGAGCTCAATGATCCCGTGGAACAAAGGGAGAGGTTTCAGCAGCAGCTAGGGGAGCGAGTCGGGGATGAGGATGTGGAGATTGCTGATGAGGACTTCCTCCAGGCGCTGGAATATGGCATGCCGCCCACTGGTGGCCTGGGAGTGGGGATCGACCGCCTGGTGATGCTGCTCACCGGCCAGCAATCACTTCGCGAAGTTATACTGTTTCCCCAGTTGAAGGCGAAGTCAGATGATTGATATCAAGCTCATCCGTGAAGACCCGGATCTTTTCCGTGAGGCAATGGAGAAGAGAGGCGAGACTTCTTCTCTGGGAGATATTCTTCAGGCTGACGGGCAGTATCTGAACTTGCTGCGTCGGCTGGAGGAACTGCGGACTCGGCACAATGAGACGAGCAGGCAACTGGGCAGGACCAAAGAGAGACCGCCCGAGCTTATCGCCGAGATGCGCCAGTTGGGCGAGGAAGTCTCGTCACTACAGCAGGAGACCAAGGAGGCCAAGGCTAACCTTGACACCTTGTTGCTGGGATTGCCAAATGTCCCCCACCCGAGCGTGCCCCTGGGAGAAGATTCGAGCGACAATATCATCGTGCGCACCTGGGGCGAGCCAAAGAGCTTCTCCTTCAAGCCGTTGCCGCACTGGGAACTGGGTGAGAATCTGGGCATCATAGATTTTGCCGCAGGTGCAAAGCTGTCGGGAAGCAGATTCTACGTGCTCAAAGGGCTGGGAGCACGTCTTCAACGGGCACTCATTTCTTTCATGCTCGATTTGCATGTCAAGGAGCATGGTCACAAGGAGGTCTATCTTCCGTTCATGGTAAAGCGTGAGTGCATGATAGGCTCAGGTAATCTGCCCAAATTCGCTGACAACCTCTACCATGACGACGAGGACGATTTCTGGTTCATACCTACAGCAGAAGTCCCTTTGACCAACCTCCATCGTGACGAGATACTGGATGCCAGGGAGCTGCCTCTTCACTATGTGGCCTACAGCGCGTGCTTCCGTCGGGAGAAGTTGGCTGCAGGAAAAGACACCCGTGGCATCAAGAGAGGGCACCAATTTGACAAGGTGGAACTGTACAAGTTCACTGAGCCGGAGACATCCGATGAGGAACTGGAGAAGTTGCTGCTTGCTGCTGAGGATGTTTGCCGCAAGTTGGCGATACCCTATCGCGTGATCCAGCTTTGCACCGGCGACCTGGGATTTGCTGCCTGCAAGACATATGACATTGAAATGTGGGCTCCGGGGTGTGGGGAGTGGCTCGAGGTTAGCTCCTGCAGCAATTGTGGCGACTTTCAAGCGAGGAGAGCCAATATCCGGTATCGCCCCGAACCGGGGGCCAGACCGCGTTTTGTTCATACGCTCAACGGGTCAGGCCTGGCCCTACCACGAGTCCTTATTGCCGTCCTTGAGAACTACCAGCAACCCGATGGCACGGTACTGGTGCCTGAGGCGCTTCAGTCTTACGTAAACTGAGGATTGTCGCCAGGCTTGTGGCAGGCTCTGGCTGCCCTGGCTGTGTCGACTTGTGTGAGTTGAAAGGAGGTGGAAACGTGACTGACTCAGGGAAGCCAAGCTATGCCTACACCGGCTCGAAGACCCCCCTGTTGGGCCTGACAATTCCGGACCTTCTCGACCAGACTACCGCGCGATTCCCGGACAACGAGGCTCTGGTCGATGTTCCCAGTGGCCGGAGGTGGACATATCGGGAATTCAGAGACACCTGCAGGAAAGCGGCCAGGAGTTTCATGAAGCTGGGCGTGGGAAGCGGAGACCGAGTGGGGATCTGGGCCACCAACTATCCCGAATGGGTGATCGTGCAGTTCTCCACAGCTATGATGGGCGCGGTGCTGGTCAACATCAATCCCGCCTATCGAACTCACGAGCTTGAACACGCTTTGGCTGACTCGGAGTCAGGCACCCTGGTACTCATCGAGCGCTTCAAGACCTCTGACTACATCTCCATGTTCTGTGAAGTCTGCCCCGAAGTCAGAGACTCGAAGCCGGGTCAGCTCCATGCGGAGAGCTTGCCTCACATGAGAAACGTTGTACTTATCGGCGACAGGTCATGCCCTGGGGCGTTTGCGTGGCCGGAGTTCATGAGGCTGGGCGAGGGGGTCTCGGATGAAGAGTTAATGCAAAGACAGAGCTGTCTCGATTCTGATGACGTAATAAACATCCAGTACACCTCGGGCACTACGGGCCTGCCGAAGGGGGCATCTCTCACCCATCACAACATCCTCAATAATGGGTATTTCGTCGGTGAGGGACTGAGACTTGCTGATAATGACAGGCTGTGTATCCCGGTTCCTTTCTACCATTGCTTCGGCATGGTGCTTTCGAACCTTGCCTGCGTCACTCACGGCGCTACTATGGTTCTTCCTTCCGAGAGTTTCGATCCTCTGGCTACGTTGCAGGCAGTGGAGAAAGAGAAATGCACTGCGCTTCATGGCGTGCCCACGATGTTCATTGCTGAACTGGAGCATCCTGAATTCGGACAATTTGATCTGAGCAGCCTGAGAACTGGCATTATGGCTGGTGCGCCTTGTCCCGTGGAGGTCATGAGAAAGGTGAATGACCTTATGCACGCCGATGAGGTAACCATAGCATACGGCGAAACGGAGGCCTCGCCGGTGGCGACTCAGACGCCATTCGACGCCTCACTGGAAGACCGGACGTCAACCGTGGGCCCACCCCTGCCTTTTGTTGAAATCAAGATAGTTGATGTAGATACCGGGAGAGTTGTGCCATGCGCAGAGCAGGGCGAGATCTGCTACAGAGGGTACAGCATAATGAGAGGCTACTACAATAACCCTGGGGGTACGGCGGAGGTGATCGATAAGGCGGGCTGGTTGCACAGTGGCGACTTGGCTACCATGGACGAAAGGGGATATTGCAGAATCACCGGCAGGGCGAAGGAAATGGTCATCCGGGGAGGAGAGAATATCTACCCCAGGGAGATTGAAGAGTTCCTCTTCACTCATCCCAAGGTCAAGAACGTCCAGGTGATTGGCGTTCCGGACAAGAAGTACGGCGAGGAGCTGCAAGCCTGGATTCAGTTGAAAGAAGGGGAGAGCGCCACCCCGGAGGAGATCAAGGAATTCTGCAAGGGGAAGATGGCTCACTACAAGATTCCCCGATACGTCAAGTTCGTCACCGACTTCCCCATGACCATCACCGGCAAGGTCCAGAAGTTCAAGATGAGGGAGACGGCCATCAAGGAACTGGGATTGGAAGCAGAGGCAAAGAGAAAGACAGCCTGACGGCCCTTGATTCCCCCGATTCAGCAGGAGTCCCCGCTAGTTGACAAGATTTGGAGGGGGTTCGCCCTGTAGCGCGGCGATAACGTTGTCCGCAACTATCTCTGCCATCGCATTCCGCGTTTGCTGGGTGGCGCTGCCCAGGTGCGGAATCAGGACAACGTTATCCAGCTCAGATAAGCCTGGAGACAGTTGCGGCTCCCTCTCGTAGACGTCCAGTGCCGCTCCGGCGATCTTCCTCTCCTTGAGAACCTCCACCAGTGCTGGCTCGTCAATAACCGCTCCTCGAGACGCGTTGATGAGGAAGGCTGTGGGCTTCATCAAGGCAAGTTTGTCTTTGTCGATGAGGTGATGTGTCGAGTCCGTTAGGGGCACGTGCAGTGTGACGAAGTCAGACTCCCTCAGCAGGGTATCCAAGCCAACGTACGTCGCCCCGTAGCGCTGTTCT
>DAOVBS010000088.1 GCA_030670425.1 Chloroflexota bacterium
CATAGACCTCCCCCAGCATCTTGATGCCCAGAGCCATACTCATTCTGCCCAGGAACACCATCCCTCTGGTTAGCCGAAAGCGTTTCCCTCTGAGAAGATAGACGAAGTCGTCCACTTTTCCGAACAGGCGGGTGCGCGGGACGACATGGCGTATTATGTCAAGAATCTCACCGATATTCTTGCCTTCCCGGGCTGCTCTCGCCGCAGCGATGACTATCAAGCCCAGCCCTACCGAGACAGAGTTCGAGTCCACAACTTCCACGCGGCATTTATCCTTGACGTAGCTACTGGCCAGAGTTGCGGCTTCAAATGTGCCGCTATAGCCAGCAGAGAGATGAATGGAGACAATGCTGTCCGTTTCGTTGGCTAGTGCGCGATACTCCTTAATGAAGTCACCCGGCGACGGCGCAGAGGTCTTGGGAATCCCCTGACCCTGGACCAGTTCGTGATACACCCTGTCAGCAGCAAGACCCATGCCATCCCGGTAAGTCTCATTGCCAATCTGGATGTACAGCGGTACAACCGCGATGCCGAGCTGCTCAGCGATCTCAGCAGGGATATCACCGGTGCTGTCAGTCACGATCCTGACCACTGCTCTCAATCCCCCTGGTTCAGAGCGAGAACCGGGTGGTTTCTCCCAATTATATCATCGACCAAGCCGCCACAACTTTGAGTGAGCAGAAAGGCCGCGAATTGTTGATGCCACTGCTTCGGTGGCTTACAATATGCTCGTACTCAGCCTTTCAGCGTCGGAACATACGGATGTAGAACGCGCACTGATGGAAACAGAAGCTCTCAGCAAGAAGAAGCTACATGCTCTCCTCGATGAACTCAAAACCAGCCGCGAAGAGTACCTGACTCTCTATGTGAAGCCTGCTTGCTTCCCACACTACATCAGTCAAGTGTCGCTGGCGGATAGCTACAGGCCTTGCCTCGACGAAATAGGGGAGTCAGCCAAGGATAGAGTTGTGATTCAATCAGCGCAGAAGTACGGGACGGGAACAGCCATATTCTGGCAGCCTAACGGGAAGAAATACATAGTGCTGCCACCCTTCCCCATCAGCGAGAATATGGTCTCGATTGGTGAGCCCTGCGTCTCCCCTCTGTGTCAAATACTGGAGAGGGAATATGCTATAGGAGTGGTACTGGTACGGTGGGGGTCGTACGCTATAGGAATCTTTCGCGATGAGAGCCTAATAGAATCAAAGGTTGGGACGGGATACATCCATAAGGAGCACAAGAAAGGCGGCAGCAGCCAGAAGAGGTTTGCCAGGAGAACCGAAGAACAGAGGAAGGACTTCCTCAGGAGAGTTGGCAATAGAGTAGACGAGAGATTCAGAAATCACACCCTGGACTACATCTTCTTTGGAGGCAACAGACTGATACTCAAACCTCTTTCAGCAGAAAGTAAGTGCCTCCAATCGCAAACGAGCCACCTCTGCGGCAGGCTGCTGAATGTAAGAGGATATGCTGACAGGCAGGCCCTAACCAGCGGCCTGCGCGAAATAAATACATCGCTCGCCTTCTGCTACTGAAGGCGAGCGAAACCGTTTCCCTTCTTTGATTTCTCAGCCCGCTGTCCCAACGACCGAGACCAACTCCGCCCCTACCCTCCTTGATTCAAACCCCTATAGCAAGGCTGGGCCGATACCCTGCCCCTCCACAACAAGCGGCTGAGGAATACCTAGGCTTTCCCTATCCGAAATACTTTCGTCCCACAACTGGGACAGACACCCTCCGTAGCCGGTCTGCCATTCTTCAGTGTAATCTGCCTCGCATTCCTGATGTCTACCTTCTTCCTGCACTTCATACAATACGCTGTTGCCATACTATCCTCCTTTCTCCTGACTTTGGCCCTGCACTATTCTTACTGGAAGACCCCAAGCTTGTCAATACCCTGTGACAGGTTTTTTGAGCAAAATGACCCTAAGAAGCACCAAAATGCATACACCCGAGAGTAAAAGAGCTTTTCTGCTACCAGGCATGGCGATCCAGAACCCACGGTGAAAGGACTCCAGCACCTCTGCCACGTCAATATCGGGGATCTGGAACAATCTCTTTCCAGTCTCAGGATCCTGCTGGTAGAACTTCACCCTCGGGTTCTCAAGCGGAGTCTCCTCTTTGTCTTCGTACTCCACCCACACATGTATGGGCGAACTGTTGATGCGATACGGTATGTGTTTATTTTCGAAGATGGAGGCCAGGACTATAGCTCTGGCTTTGCAGTCACCCTTTCTCTTCTCCACTACTGTTTTGGTGGTCGGGAAATACCACGGCATATCGTGAAGTTCCCAGTCGTAGCTATAGGGTATTCTCTCCAGAATCGCTTTCTCTATGGCTGCGGGGGCAGAGGGAAGATCCCCCACCAACGGCTCAACAGCAGCGGGATCCACGTCAGGGTCAAAAAGCCTGCAAGCACTAATGACTAAGCTTAGCGGGTTTGGATACAGAACGAAGAGAATCCAGAATAACAGAAACAGCGGAAAGTATCTTCGAAATACCCGCTCGCAGGCAACTCTCCGCTCCAGGCTAGCAATACTCCACATATGTGGCCCAGTGACCTCGCCTTCCTGGCGTCATCTCTCTTTGCCGCAGTTCCTCACTCGATACGGTCACATCCGCGAACCACCTGATTATAGCAAGAACCCGACCGTTCTTGACGCAGCCCAGCAAATATACTAGGCTATCAGCTTGAACCCTCGGCTGTGTCAGTTGCCACAGCCCAAGCCAGAGGCAGGAGAATAAGCAGCCTCCCAAGCAGAAGTCGAACCCCAGATTCGATGAGTGTCGAGCAGGAACTGGCCAACATAGCTCCCGACAGGCATACCATCCTCACCATTGGCGTGTTTGATGGGGTCCACACAGGACACCGCTACCTCCTGGATAGGCTGATCCAGCGAGCCAAGGAAGAGGCAGCACTCAGCGGGGTAGTCACCTTCGCCCCTCATCCACAAGCGGTGTTGAACCCGGGCAGTCGCCCACCCATGTTGTGCGACTTGAGTACCAGGATCAAATTCCTCAGGGATCTGGGCCTAAGTATCGTTGCCGTCTTGTCTTTCACCCCGCAGCTTGCGCAGCTTGGTGCCCGGGACTTCGTCTGGTTGCTCAAGAAACACATGAAGATGCAGGGGCTGATAATTGGCCCCGATTTCGTCTTGGGGAAAGGGGGCGAGGGGGACACTGACTTTCTCCGCTCGCTAGGACAGGAACTGGCGTTCAGCCTGGAGATCGTCACTCCTTTCTCAGTCAACGGTGAAATGGTGAGCAGCACTGCTATCCGGCGAGCCCTGGCTCAGGGAGACACGAAGAGGGTAAGGAGACTGATCGGGCGCTACTTCACGGTTGGCGGCCGAGTCGTCTCAAGTAGTAGACG
>DAOVBS010000058.1 GCA_030670425.1 Chloroflexota bacterium
CTTCTGAGCCAGGGAGATACGGTAGGCGAAGCCAGCAGGAAGATAGGGGTGACGGAGCAGACCTACTACCGCTGGCGTCGGGAGTATGGCGGGATGAGGGTGGAGCAGGCCAGGCGCCTGAAGGAGATGGAGAAGGAGAACACCCGGCTGAAGAAGCTGGTGGCTGACCTTTCCCTGGATAACGCCCTTGCCGAGCTGAAGCCGCCGAAAGCTCCTCACATGCTGGTGGAAGTGCTGACAGACGATGAGATTCCGAGAATCTTGTCTTGCCTCGATCCCGAGGAGGGTAGTTTAGGCTTGTCAGAGTCCTTGACAGACGCGAGCACGGCATGTAACATAGCCACACTAATTCGTACGAGGAATTCTGGGAAAACGATAGGCTTGAGCAACCTCACGATACACCACTGGGGGGAACACTATGGAAATCAAAAGCGGCAAGGCAAAAGAGATTTGGGGACGGAAATTCAGAATAGTTAAGAACGGGCTGGATGAAAGAGAAGTATTCTCCTTTATCGGCAGCCTGATCGATCAGAACAGGGAATACGCTAAGAAACTAGAACATCTTGATTCGCTGGTAAGGATCGCTGAGAACATGATAATCGAAGCGGACAAACAGGCGGAGGGTATCAAGATAGAAGCAGAGGAAAAGGCAGGCGAGAAGGCCAAGGCAATTATCATCCAGGCGGAGGAGCAAACCAAAGCAGAGACAGAAAGAATCATCACCGAAGCTGAAAGGAGTTCTCAAGAAAGAATCTCAGCGGCAGAACAGCTAGGTCGAGATATCGTCAAGGCGGCAGAAGAGAAAGCTGAGGCTGAAGCAGAGGATATCATTGCCAAGGGGGAGGAGAAAGCCAAAGCTGAAGCAGAGAAGATTATCGCCGAGGCGGAAGCGACCACTCAAGAAAGAGTATCAACAGCGGAACAGCAGGCTCAGTACATCCTCAAGACAGCAGAAGAGAAAGCAGAGGAAATCAAGGCCCCTGCAAAGGAAGAAGCTACGAAGATAGTTACTGAGGCGAGGCAAGGAGCCGAGGAACTAGCAAGAGTGATAATAGGGAAGGCGGAGGAGCAAGGACAGAGTATTCTAAGCGAAGCGGACGACAAGGCAAGAGGAACGAAAGAGCAGGCTGAGAGAGAAGCGCTGATTACCAAACAAGAAGCTGAGCAGTTGCTAATAAGAAGCAAGAAGGTAGCACAAAGCGAGATAAGAGAGAAGCTTGCAAGAGTTTATCGGGAAATGCTTTCAACCTTAGACTTGAAGGGTATCGAGCAAAGGACAGCCACATCGATGGAACAGGAGATAGCGACTCGTGAGCCATATGAACCCGGTGCCGCTGCATCCATAGAAGTGCACGCCATAATTGAAGAAGCCGGAGAACAGCATCCCACTGCTGAAGAACAAGTCGAAGAAGTGAGCCCTGACCTCTACGAGGGCATGGTGGTATTGACAATCCCTCCTCCGATAGATTCACAGCAAATACTACAATTGCATAGGCACTTGAGATCCATTCCTCAAGTACAATCCTTGGACCTGAGAGTCTCCAAAGATAGAGGCATCACGTTCAGATTCGTCTTAGAGGGTCCAACCCCACTTCTTCAGGTTCTAAGAGAGCTACCTGAAATAGATAAGATACAGGATGCTGGGAGGATAGTCCTTGCTCGCCGGTCAGGAGACACGGGACCTGTCAGACAATTGATAGTAGCTATTAGGCAATGAGCAATTGGCTCGGGGGGTTCCGAGCATCTTGGTTCCGCACGTTGGGCACACTCGTCTGGAAGTCTCAAATCTCAACGCAGGTGGTTCGTTTATGGACTTCATCAGACGATGATAGTCCATCCCTCGGTACTGGCTAGAGAACCTCTTCAAGAAGCCTTCCCCTAGGTGGGGGCGTTCCATAGAACGCTCCCACTTTCCCTGGTTTCGTATAAAACCCCTCTCCCTCAACAGAAGTTGGGTGAGGGCGGAGGCGTCGACAGCCAGCATACAGGGATTTAACATTCGCGCACCAGATGTTGGCTATGCCCAGCCCCGAGTTCGTCCCTCCCATCGCGGTCTACCTGGCTACTGACGAGGCGGGCACTATCAGTGGCAAGGTGTTCGGCTGTGGCGGCGGTCTGATCACCATCTACTCGGAGCCAGAGCCAATTAGAAGCATCGAGAAGGACTATAAGAAGGAAGGCCCTTGGACGCTGGACGAGCTAATGACGCTTGTTCCTGAGAAGCTGACAGCAGGCATGACCCCTCTGGTGACGCCGACAACGTAGTCAGGCATATCTGCTGAAACTGCGAGGTGTTAAGGTTTAACCGGTTTCAGCTAGCTTCGATCTGGTTTCAGTTTGAAAAAGCGCGTCGATATGATAAAATACCGCTAGGATTTATTCAGGCCAGAAAGGGGGATAAAATGCAGCAACAGAAAAAGCTGGATGTTCCAATCGGCACCACGCTCAGGAGTGCGGCCCGGGTACCGATCGATGGCAATTACGAGTTCGTTGAGCATATCGCTTCTTCAGATTGCAGTCCTTCGGATGCTGAACGCAAGCTCTACCTCATGAGGGGAGAATTGCTGCCTCCGTGCAAGCGCTGCGGAAAACGGGGCATATGGAAACTAACCGAATACAGGTTTGAGATACCACCCGAGAGGAACAGTACTCCATATGTCCTCAGAGAAATCAGAGGTGATCGGCCTGACCTTCCGTGGCCGTCCGGGGAGAAGAAGTAAATAATCATACGGATTTGCTTAATCGAGCCGAGGATGACATCGGATTACATGCGTTTCAGGATGCCTCTAGCCTAGGGGCAGTCCCTACGAGGAGCGAAGCCGAACCCAGAGATAGGATGCTGACGAACGCCATAAAGTGAAGCTCGCTTGCAACGCAAGCGAGCTTCACTTCTAACTCAGTTCCTGTGTTGTCCAAAACAGCCTTAGAGTCTCCTGCGCACCAGGTATGATGCAAGGAACTTACGGTCAATATTAGGTGTGCGGTATAGCTGGAAGATCATCGCATCGCGATACATAAGCTCCAGGGGCCAGCCTTCCTCTCGCTCAATGCTGCGGGCCCCTAAGAGTTCGATCGTCTTTCGGCATGCATCGAGTGCTGCTGGGAAGCAGTGGCGGCCAGCAAGAACACCCCATTTGCCCTGCCCAGCCTCCACATCACCCGCGTCCCAGAGTTTACACGCCTTAGTGCATAGGGCGCGACCGGCCTCGGCGGTGACCCACATATCTGCTATGGGGAAGTGGACGCCTTGGTACTCAATAAGGGGATGGTCCCACCGTATGTTAGCTTTGGTGTACTCCACAGCGATTGCTATAGCTGCTTCTATGACACCAACAGCCTGAAACGCCTGATTGGCCATGTGCTTGTTCATGCCATCCACCAGGGCGTGCAGCCCCTTGCCCTCGGGAGCTGCCAGGTACTTCTTAGGCACCTTGCAATCCTTGAACATAACTTCATAGCGGGCACAACCCCACCTCGCTCCCATGAGATCCCCCTCACGTCCCCGGATAATCCCGTCCGCATCATCGTTGACGATAAACATGGAAAGGCCGCTGGTACGCTTGGTGGGATCAGTCTTCATCAATACCAGATGCCACTGGAGCCCCACAGGACCCGGGGTAGTCATTGTCATCCACCACTTGGGTCCGTTGAGGACGTAATAATCTCCATCGAGAACTGCGCTGCCACGCATTCCCCCCATATCGACGCCTGACTCAGGGTCGGTGGCCATTGCAGTGCAAAATCCCCCATCCAATGTTCTCTTGAAATACTCTTTCTTGACATCCTCATCCGGGGTCCATTTCTCCAGGATGTGAACCCACGGCTCGCCGTAGGCAAAGGCGTCGTCGAGCCTCGGTGAATAACCTATCTTAGTTATCTCAGCCGACAGCAGGCTGCAGTCCAGGAGGTTCCAACCTGGCCCTCCGTACTCCTTCGGTATAGTCCTGCCGTAGAACCCGGCATCTATCATACCTTTCATCAGGCCATAGTAAGCATCTGACATCTCTGTCATCGCCAGTGTGCCGCCTAGGCGGTCCAGGCCCCTGCGGTTGGGCAACCACCACTCCTCAATAATATCCCTGGCCTTTTCCAGGTATTCGTACATTACGGGCGTCCACTCTTCGGGATGGTCAGCAGGGTCATATATATTGAGCTTCATCAAGTCCGTCTTTTCCATCTTATTCTCCCTCCTTTGTATAATCTCAAGGATATCCTATCTGGTCGCTGACAAGATAATACACCGCCATGCTCGCTGTCTACGCCAATTATATTGTCATTGCTAATGGGTGTCAATTCTCATCGGAAGTCGAGCAATCGCGAATGGGGCGGACTGCCGCCTTGACGCGTGCACTCCTAGCTCAACACATCAGTCCTTGATATTGTCCGTACTATGGTGAACAAGGCGGACTTTCGGACTTGGCATTACGCCTGAATGTAGCTTTAATTGGGTCGGTTAGTCCACCACAGCGTGTGATTTGCGGACTGCCAGGGCAACCACGCTACTGAGACAATACTATCGGCCGTGGGTCAAGTAGG
>DAOVBS010000012.1 GCA_030670425.1 Chloroflexota bacterium
TCTCGGGGCGCAGCTAGTGGTGACCGCCATACTCTTGGCCTTCCCCCGAATTGCCACTTTCTTGCCCAGCTTGGCCGTGTATTGAGCGGAGTTAAGAGGAATATGTGAAGGAGATGCGCTCGCAAATGACCACCATATCAGATATGTTGACCAGAAACGCCGAGACATTTCCGCGTGACACGGCCCTTATTGAGCTGAAACCGAGTGAAAAGCTGAGAAAAGAAATCACCTGGAGGGAGTTCGATGAGAGGGCAAACCGGGTAGCCAACGCCCTCACAGGTATGGGTATCCGCAAAGGTGACAAGGTCATACACTGGATGATGAATTCCATCAACTGGCTTGAGGTCTACTTTGGCATTATCAGAACAGGGGCTTGGGCGGTCCCCTTGAATTTCAGGTTCACCAGCGAGGACCTCAAGTATTGTGCTGACATAGCTGAGGCTAAGGCAATGATTCTGGGAGAAGAGTTCATTGAAAGAGTTGATGCCGTTCGGTCTGAACTCCATACCATAGATGATTACATTCTTGTCAGTCAGAACTCGCAGAAGGAGATGTGGGGTTTCGAGGATGTGGTGACGGGATCTTCAGCCGAATCCACAGATGTAGAGTTGAATGAAGAGGACGGCTGTGGTCTGTATTTCACGTCGGGCACGACCGGCGTCCCCAAGCCAATACTTCTGACTCACAGGAACATGGTATGCGCTGCGGTCACTGAGAATGCCCATCATCATCAAAGGCATGAGGACAACTTCGTTCTCATTCCACCGTTGTACCACGCCGGAGCCAAGATGCACTGGTTTGGCAACCTCATTGTGGGTGGCCGGGCCACAATCCTTCGGGAAATCAATCCGCGAGACATATTCGAAGCCGTTCATAAAGAAAGAGGAACGATAGTGTGGCTGCTGGTGCCGTGGGCCCACGACATCCTGGTTGCGCTGGACGGGAGAAAGCTAAAGAGGGACAAGTATGACCTCAGTTGCTGGCATCTTATGCATATCGGAGCCCAGCCCGTGCCTCCTGCGCTGGTCAAGCATTGGAAGGAGTATTTCCCCGATATGCAATATGACACGAACTATGGACTGAGCGAAGCGGCGGGGCCGGGTTGTGTCCATCTGGGTGTTGAGAATGAAGCAAAAGTGGGATCCATTGGAAAAGCTGGCTTCAACTGGGAGACTCGTATTGTAGATGACAATGGCAAGGATGTAGCCCAGGGACAGGTCGGTGAACTCATCGTGAAGGGCTGCGGTGTAATGAAGGGATACTACAATAACCCGGAGAAGACCGCGGAAGCGATACGAGACGGCTGGCTCTACACTGGCGACATGGCCAGGATGGATAGCGAGGATTTCCTTTACCTAGTCGATAGGAAGAAGGATGTGGTTATCACCGGTGGTGAGAACATCTACCCGGTGGAAGTGGAGAATGTCCTGCACAGGCATCCCAAGATCTATGACGCGGCCGTCATTGGTGCTCCAGATGAGCGGTTGGGTGAAATACCTATCGTCATAATTGATCCCAAACCTGACGAGAGCCTCACTGAGGCGGAGGTGCACAGGTTCTGTGAAGAGAACATGCCTCGATTCAAGAGGCCTAGGCGTGTCATATTTGACAAGGTGCCGCGAAATCCCACTGGCAAGATAGAGAAACCGAAACTGAGACGAAAGCACGTGGTTGATGGCTAGGGCGGGCGGTGGAGCGGACACATCGCATGGCATCGGCTCCCCTTGTGTTTTTGTTCAGAGACTGAGCGTACTGGTGGCCAGATGCATTTCCTGCTCCCTGGGGCTTTGGAGTCATATTGGGTGGTTTGTGAGTGCAAATCGTGTGTGTCATAATACAACCGGGGTCTACGTACCGGAGGGATCGCATAGTGGTCTAGTGCGGGCGCCTGCTAAGCGCTTACCCTGAGAAATCGGGGTCGTGGGTTCAAATCCCACTCCCTCCGCTTGAGTTAGGTCTGGGACGTGAGGTGCTAGCCGTCGCAGCTATCAGAACCCCGGGGTAGTGTCCAGGTGGATGTCATGGTCGGGCCTGGGCCTGCCAGGGAGGTAGCTTGACAGTTCTCTACGTCGTTATAAGCCTCTTGCCTTCGTTCAGCAGCTCTCCTACTCTCTTGGTGCTTTCGGCCTCGGCATAGAGGCGGACGAGGGGCTCTGTGCCCGAGAAGCGGACGAGCAGCCAGGACTCGTCTGCGAGCAAGAAACGAAAGCCATCGGTGGTATCCAGCCTCGCTACCTTGGTCCCGGCCAGGATGTCCGGAGAACCGCGGCTTAGCTTGTCCAGAATTGCTTGGCGCTTGCCTTCGGAGACATGAGAGTCAACACGGTCGTAGTAGTGAGGGCCAACCCTGCTATAGAGGTCGCTCAAGAGTTGAGAAGGCGTCTTGTGGGTTTTGGCCATGAAATCGAGGAAATAGAGTCCAGAGAGAATGCCATCTCTCTCCGGGATGTGGCCGCGGAAACCGTAGCCACCACTCTCCTCTCCGCCAATCAGGGCGTGCTCTTGCATCATCAACGGGGCGACATATTTGAAGCCCACGGGTGTCTCGTAGACGGGGACGCCGTATATCTTTCCCAGTTTGGATATCATCTCAGTGGACGTCAAGGTCTTCACTAGGGCTCCGCGCTCGCCGCGAACTTCCAGCAAGTAGAGGCACAACAGGGCAAACACTTGGTGCTGGTTGAGAAACCCTCCTTTCTCATCTATGACGCCGATGCGGTCTGCATCGCCGTCGGTAGCCAGGCCGACGTTGGCTCTCTCCTGGACGACCAGTCTGGAGAGTTCCGAGAGGTTCTTGGCAATCGGCTCTGGTTGTTGGATTCCGGGGAACGAAGGATTCCGCTCAGCGTTGATTTCGGTTACCTTCATGTTTCCACCTTCAAGAAGCTCTCTGAAGTATCCGGCACCGGCCCCATACATGGAATCGATGAGTACGCTCAGTCTTTGGCGGCGCAACTCCTCCAGGCTGACAAGGCGGTTTAGGTGGCTGAAATAGGTGGGGGATGGGTCCAGGTAGCACAGCAACCCTTTCTTCAGAGCTCTGTCCAGAGCCAGCCTTCTTACCTGTCTGTCCCGTGCTATGCGGGCAATGTTCTGTTCTATCTGGGAGATGATTTCGCTTGCAGCACTGGCGCCGTCCGGGGATTTGTACTTGAAGCCGTTCCAGGAAGCTGGATTATGGCTGGCGGTGATCACGATGGCCCCAGCGGCCTTGGTGATCGGGACCATGTAGCTTATTACGGGTGTTGGGGATGGCTTTGAGCAGAGATGGACTTCGATGTCGTTGCCAGCGATGACCTCAGCAGCGGCAGTGGCAAAGTCCTCGGAGGCGAAGCGCGTATCGTAGCCGATTACCAGGCTCCGCTGACTCAGCCCGGACGTCTTGACATAATCCGCTACGCCCTGAGCACAGATGCGCACGTTGTCGAAAGTGAAATCATCAGCGATGATTCCCCTCCAGCCGTCTGTGCCGAACTTGATCGGGGCTATCCTAGATGCCGGCATCAGCTCTCAGTAGCTCTGCTTTATCTGTCTTCTCCCAGGGGAGGTCGAGGTCGCGTCTGCCAAAGTGACCGTAGGCGGCTGTTTGGCGATAGATGGGACGGCGCAGGTCTAGGCTCCTGATAATAGCTTCGGGGCGGAAGTCGAAACGCTTCTCTATGATGTCCAGTATGGCTTCATCGGAGATTCTTCCTGTGCCAAGTGTCTCAATAGACAAAGACAAGGGGCGAGCCTTGCCGATGGTGTAGGCTATCTGGAGCTGGAGGTAGTCAGCAAGATCGGCGGCAACGACGTTCTTGGCGGCGTACCTTGCCATATACGCGCCGGAGCGGTCTACCTTGGTTGGATCTTTGCCGGAGAAGCAGCCTCCACCGTGTGGGCAAATGGTGCCATAAGTATCAACTATAATCTTGCGCCCGGTGAATCCGGTATCACTTACGGGCCCACCGATGACAAACTGGCCGGCACTGTTGACGTAGACTTTGGTTTCGCTGTCCAGTAGATCGAGGGGAATGACGCGCTCAACCACGTGTTCTTTGAGGTCATGTTCAATGACTTTGCGGTCTACTCCAGGATCGTGCTGGGCACCGAGGACGAGGGAAACAACCCTCTTTGGCAAGCCATGACTATATTCAACGGTGACTTGAGACTTGCCATCAGGACGAAGGTAGGGGAGCGTCCCGCCTTTCCTCACTTCCGCCAAGCGTTGGCACAGCTTGTGTGCCAACGTGATAGGCAGGGGCATGAACTCGGGAGTCTCCCTGCACGCAAAGCCTACCATCATTCCCTGGTCGCCAGCGCCGGTTCTGTCTAGGGTTTCATCGGTCGCCTCTCCTGTCCTTATTTCTAAAGACTCACCAACACCGGCAGCGATGTCGCCTGATTGCTGTTTCAGCGAGACAAGGACACCACAGGTTCGGCAGTCAAAACCGTATTCGGGCTTGGTGTAGCCGGCGTCCCTGATGACTTGACGCACGATATCGGGAATTTCCACATAGCAGTCGCAGGTGACTTCACCCAGAACTATCACCATGCCCATAGCAGCGGAGACCTCACAGGCAACGTGGGCGAAGGGGTCCTTTTCCAGCATGGCATCGAGGACAGCGTCGGATATCTGGTCACAAAGCTTGTCTGGATGACCTTCGGTGACCGACTCCGCAGTGGCCAGGTATGAATCCAACTGAGTGAAGCTGTTTGCCACTTGCTCCTCCTTTGTTACGTGCCCGATTCCCAGCTTTCCAGGTAGGCCTCTTGTCTCTCGGTTAGGGAGTCTATGGGGATATTCATGGAAGCCAGCTTCAGTCTGCCTACCTCTTCGTCAATCTCCTGGGGCACAGGATACACGTCCGGCTTGAGGGTTCCTTTCACCTTGATTAGATGCTCGACACACAGGGCTTGATTGGCGAAGCTCATGTCCATAACGCTGGCAGGGTGGCCTTCGGCTGCGGCCAGGTTGATGAGCCTGCCTTCGCCCAAGAGGCAAATGCGTCGCCTATCGGCCAAGGTGTATTCATCTATAAAGGGCCGTATTCGCCTTTTCGCTTTGGCCATTTCTTCCAAAGCTGGAATGTTTATCTCCACATTGAAGTGACCGCTGTTGGCGATGATGGCTCCGTCTTTCATCTGTGCGAAGTGAGGCTTGTCGATGACGTCTGTGTCTCCGGTAGCGGTGATGAAGACCTCCCCTATCTTGCAGGCTTCGGTTAGGGGCATGACCTGGTAGCCGTCCATAGCTGCTTCTAGAGCGGCGATGGGGTTGACCTCAGTAACCACAACGTGGGCTCCTAGCCCCTGGGCCCGCATGGCTATCCCTTTGCCGCACCAGCCGTAGCCACAAACGACCACCTTTCTTCCTGCCCAGAGTACGTTGGTAGCTCTGGTGATGCCGTCTATGGTGCTTTGCCCCGTGCCGTAGCGATTGTCGAAGAGATGCTTGGTCTGAGCATCGTTTACCGCGACGATTGGATAAGCCAGCTTGCCTTTGCTGGCCATGTTCCTCAGCCTGATGACTCCGGTAGTCGTCTCCTCTGTGCCTCCAATTACATTGGCAGTACGTTCAGGATAGTCTTTGTGCAGGGTAGACACCAGGTCAGCACCATCGTCCATGGTGATATGAGGTCTGTGCTCTATGGCAGCATTGACATGCCGGTAGTAGGTTTCGTTGTCTTCTCCTCTTACCGCGTTGACCGGGATGTGGTAGTCCACCAGTGCTGCGGCCACGTCGTCTTGGGTGCTCAAAGGATTGGAAGCACAGAGCACCAGTTCGGCACCACCTTCCCTCAGGGTCAAGGCGAGATTGGCTGTTTCTGTGGTGATGTGGAGGCAAGCGGAAATGCGGATTCCTCTAAGGGGCTTCTCCCGTGCGAACCTCTGCTTTATGAGCCCTACTACTGGCATTTGCCTGTCGGCCCATTCTATGCGGAGCTTGCCCTCATCGGCGAGGGAGGGATCCTTGATGTCGTAGCTGTTCATTTCCAAAGCTGACTCCAGATTACTTCAATAGTCTCATCTATTGGCTGGGAACTGTCAATGGCGAAATGCTGCAGGGCAGGGAACTCGGCCACTGGATCGAAGCTTTCTTTCTGTAGCTGAAAGATCTCCCAGCGGCCATCCGACGTCGCCCTCTCTTTGCGCCTTTGCTCCAGCCTCCTCCTTGCCTCTTCTTCGTCCAGTTTGCACTCCAAGGCGATGAGATCCGCGTCTTTCTCCTCTGCCATTCTTCTGACTCTTGCCCTTTCCTCTCTCCTCCTAAAGGAGGCGTCCAGTATGATGGATTCCCCGCGTGATAGAGACTCTTCTGCCTCGGCGAGTATTGTATCGTAGGTTCTGCGGGAGAAGTCCTCAGAGTATATCCCGCTATGGAATTCCTCAAAGCGGTGTTCGGTGGGCGGGATATTGGCCAGCTTCTTCCTGGTGACATCGGAAGAGATAACGGCACAGCGAAGCCTCTGCCCCAGAGCGTTCGCGATCGTTGTCTTGCCCGTGCCCATCAGGCCCATAGTAATGATGAGAAACGGTTCTGTTTTGGTGTATAAACAAGCCAGGTCAAAGTAGCGCCGAGCCGTGGCTAGGATTGCCCTCTTCTCTTCGTTGGGTATGAAAGGGTCATCAAGCTTGAAGCTCTCCACTTTGCCCCTGACGTAGGCCCGATAGCACTTGTAGAAGTTGAGCAACGTCAGTATCTCAGTGTCTCCACTTCGCTCTATGTATGTGTCTACGAAACGCCTTGAAAGTTGATCCTGCTGGAAACGGTCCAGGTCCATAGCCAGAAAGGCGACCTCGGAGGAGACATCGGAGTACCTGAATCTATCGTTGAATTCGATGCAGTCGTATATGCAAATGCCATTGGCGAAGCAGACATGAGCAGCATGAAGGTCGCCGTGGCAGTCCCTGATCCTGCCTTCCTTTGCTCGTTTGTCGAATAGACTGGCATTGTGAGCCACAAAATCAGCAGTATAGCCCTTAATGCGCTCATACGTAGTTGAGGAGAGACAAGGGCCAATGTATTTCCCGGTCTGGCTGAAGTTCTCGCTGGCATTCTGGCGAACGATGGCCAGGTCACCGAAGGCAGCGATCTCTGGACTCTTTCTTGCCTTGCGGTGAAAAGCTGCCAGTTTCTCGGCGACTCCAGCTACCATCTTCTCGGTGACTTTGCCTTGGGGCAAGAGTACGTCCATCATGCGATCCTGGGGCAGTTGTATCATTTTAACCGCATATTCGACAGGTTTGCCCTGTCCTTCAACGCGAAGTCCATCCTTGTCCTCAGCAATAGGCACTACTGCCAGGTACACGTCCGGGCAGAGACGTCTGTTCAGCTCCAACTCCTGCTGACAGAAGAAGCGACGTTTCTGTAGCGTGGTGTAGTCCAAGTACCCGAGGTTCACCGGCTTCTTCACTTTGTACGCGTAGTCGCCAGTGAGGAAAACGAAGGACATCTGAGTCTGAACTAGTTGTATTGGTTGTGTCTCGTGTGGATAAGCTTGAGGCTGAAGCAATGAGTCAAGCTTGCCCGACAACTTGCACCCCTGCTTGAGCCGGGAGGTCGAAGATTCAGGCGAAAATGAAAGTTGGCCTGGCAAACCCGCCCTCAGCCTCCTTGCCGCCAATGGAATATGCGTCCCCAGGCAGTACTTTGCTGCGAGACCCTAGCTGAACTCTCCTCCCGACTATATCCATGGTTACCCTGTTTGGATCCATATCCGTCAGGTTACCCATTAGCCACGGGCCCTCATCCAGCTCGACCATCACTATGGTGTAGGGAACCTCGGCGTCACGACCCTCGGAAGGTACGTAGGAGACAGTGAAGGTCACGATCTTGCCGCTGCCGCCCAGTTCAGCCGTGTCCAGGTTGGTGCTGCCACATTCCTGGCAGGCCATCTTAGGAGGGCAAGTGAATTTGTCGCAATCGCGGCATTTCAATCCCAGCAGTCTGCCCTTCTTGAGAGCCTTGTTGAATTCCTTGAAGGTGAGCTTGTACTCCATTTTGTGTCTCCTTCTGTTCGGTTACCACCCCTTCTGCAATACTATGTTGCAGAGCACCCCGTCTCCGCCCAGCGTGTCCGTCAGTCCTATCTTGACTCCTTCTACCTGTCTCTCCGGCTCCACTTGTCCTCTGATCTGATGTACTACCTCATATACCTGGGAAGCGCCGGTGGCTCCTATGGGGTGCCCCTTGGACTTCAAACCGCCCGAGACGTTTATCGGTATTCTACCTCCAACCTTTGCCTCTCCCTTTTCCCAGAGTTCGCCACCTTTGCCGTATTCTGCGAACCCGAGGCTTTCTGCAGCAATGATGCTGGCGATGCTGAAGCAGTCGTGAAGCTCGCAGATATCCACATCCTCGGGCTTGATTCCAGCCATGTCATAGGCCTGCTTGACCGATACCTCTCTGGCTCTGATGCGCGGGGCATAGTCCTTCTGAGAGCTGAGCTTGCCAGATGAACTCTGGCCAATACCGGTTATGAAGACGGGCCTATCAGTGAGCTGTTTGGCCTTCTCCTCCGACGCCAGGACCACGGCTGCGGCCCCGTCAGAGAAAGGACAGCAATCGTATAGTTGTAGGGGGGAGCACACCATGAAGCTTGTGAGCGCATCCTCCACAGTGATCTCTTTGCGGAACTGGGCCACCCTATTATGGACTCCGTATCTATGCGATTGGACGGAGACCAGCGCCATTTGCTCCTTGAGTCTCTGTAGCGGGACACCGTACTTGGAAGAGTAGAGGTGGGCCAGCATGGCGAAGAAACCGGGGAAAGTCAGGCCGACGGGATATTCATAGTGGCTGTCATGGGCCATGGCGAAGGTGCGCGTGGCTAGGGGCGTTCCCATCTTGGCTGCCGTCTCAACTCCACCAGCCAGAACCACATCATAGAAGCCCGAGGCGACCCAGATGAAAGCGTCCCTTATTGCCAGAGTGGACGAAGCGCAGGCGCCTTCGAATCTAGTGGCTGGGATGTGGAAGGCTCCGATGTCGTCAGCGCAGTAGGACTGTACCATAGCCTGCCCTTCGGAGAAGTCTCCCAGGACATTGCCCACGTACAAGGCCTGCATATCTTTGGGCTTCAGATTCGACTCATTGATGGCATCCATAGCCGCCTCAGAGAATAGCTCCACGGATGATTTCTCCGAGGCAAAGGTGAATGGGGTATGGCCGGTGCCGACAACCGCTACTTTTCTCATTATGTACCTCCTAGTTGACCAGCCGCTCATTATAGCAGTGACCACCTGGTGAGTAAAGCAGGAACTGACTCCGGAGGCCTCGTTGCCTCTTCTTCACTTAGTGCCCAATGTATGGCGGGCAATAGCCCACCTCTGCATCTCCGAAGTCCCCTCGTAGATTTCGGTTACCCTCTGGTCGCGGGCATAGCGTTCCACTGCGAAATCCCTGCTGTAGCCATAGCCACCGAAAATCTGAACGGCCTTGTGGCATACTCTGGAGGACGCTTCGGTGGCGAAGAGCTTTGCCATGGCGGCCTCTTTGATGAAAGGTTTCCCTTGCTCTTGCAGCCATGC
>DAOVBS010000016.1 GCA_030670425.1 Chloroflexota bacterium
GGCCATCTCTGCAGCGTTCACAATGGGGTAAGGTATGGGCGAAGGAGTGAAGAAGGGATGGGTGCCGTATTGGAAAGTAGCAACCTTGCTGGCTGTCATCCTGTTTTGCACCAAGGCTGCCAGTACGTTGACAACCTCCCCCACAGTTAGCCCACCGCAAACCTGACCACCCAAGATCTCATGGGTTGTCTTCTCAAACACAAGCTTGACTGCGAACTCCTTGGCGCCAGGCATGGAGCCTGGATGCTTGTCCGGGGTTTTGACTTCACCTGTAACGGTGTCAAGACCTGCTGCCCTTGCTTGTGTCTCAGTAAGACCCGACAGGCCTACGCCTGAATCCCCGATGATCGTGGCAAAACTCCCAATCACCCCTTCATTCCTTCTTCTCAATTCAAACAGATTAGCGCCAACAATTCTGCCTTCCTGTGTAGCGATGGAAGCAAGCTTCAAAGCAGACGGCTTCTGCGTGAAGAAGGATCTTTTCTCAGCGCAATCCCCAACGGCAAATATGTCCCCATCACTCGTCCTGCCGTATTCATCAACCCATATTGCCTTGGTGTCTCCTATTTGGAGCCCTGCCTTTTGAGCCAGTTCAGTGTCGGGGCGGACCCCGATACACATAAATACCAGGTCTGCCTTCAGTTCCTCTCCACCGGCAAGTCTCACTGCCCTGACTTTTTTCTCCCCCAGAATCGCCTCTATCTTAGCCCCCGTTCTTACAGCTATCCCCCTTTCCTGTAGCCTACTCTCGGCCAAAGCGCAGAAATCCTCATCGAAGACAATTTGAAGGCAGTGAGGCAACATCTCTACGACGGTGACATTCAGTCCCCTTTTCCTAAATTCATCAGCAAACTCCAGGCCTATGAATCCCCCTCCGATAATGACTACATCCTTAACCCCATCTAATGTCTTGAGTAATTTGTTCAGGTAATCCACATCTTTCACGGCGCAGAAAACATTCTCCAAGTCTGTCCCTGGCATAGGAATTATGATTGGTGTTGCGCCTGTAGCCAATACCAGCTTCTGGTATCCTATGGACTTGCCAGTTGCAGTAGCGACCGTTTTCGCCTGTGTGTCTATAGAAGTGGCTTCATCCACTATCAAATCAATGTTGTTCTTCGAAAGCACTGCGTCCGGTATCAGGTTCTTCTCCGGGGCTCCCACCGTCCCAAAAATGTACGGAATACCACAGGGCACCAACACCTGCCCTTCCTTCTCTTTCCGGACAACGGTTATCGTTGCGTCCTTGTAGTGCTTCCTCGCTGTCGTGCCAACGACAATTCCTCCCGCACTACCACCTATGATCAGTACATCAGTCTTTTCCATTGCTGCCTCCTATTCCATTTGCTGACGGGAATTATCCCATTCTGTGCCATCTAGGTCAATACTTCAGCTCATCTCAGCTACGTTGCGATGCCAACCCGAGAACCACCAACCATCAAATGAGGCTGAAGCAGCATGACCGCTGCTTGGCCGATGAAGGCACCAGAGCAGCTGATTGCCACCAACACAAGAGCCGTGCTAGACTATGGAATAGTCACACAAGAGGGCTTAACTCGTGCCCCATGGTGGCTAGTGGAAGTGTTGCAGCGGGGGCTGGTTTTTCCCTGGCGATGTAGATTCTAGTTCGGTAACTGAGAGGGAAGTAGATTGCCTACGTATCTTGCTATTGCTCAAATCCTGGTGTCCACAGCACTCATCGCTACCATCCTATTTCAGACTCGGGGGGGTGGTCTGGGCGGCATCTTCGGACAACCCGATTCCGTCTATCGGACAAGGCGTGGCGTAGAGAGAACCCTCTTCCACATGGTCATTGCGTTGTCGGTTGTCTTTGTCATCTTCGCAATGCTGATTGTCGCTGCTTCGTAGCAAGCAATGAACCCTATCATAACCCTGACCACCGATTTCGGCTCTGACGACGCCTATGTTGCTGTGGTGAAAGGCGTCATCCTGAGCACAAACCCCAAGGCCAACATTGTGGACATCAGTCACGCAGTCGAACCTCAGAATATCACCCAGGCCGCTTTCGTTCTGAGCATCGCCTACCGTTACTTCCCCAAACATAGCATCCATATGGCTATCGTTGACCCCGGTGTGGGAAGCGAACGCCTGGGCATAATCTTGAAGACGCCTTCAGCCCTCTTCGTTGCCCCCGATAACGGCATCCTCAGCTATGTAGTTGGTCAGCTACTGCCCGGCGCGGGCTCCTCGATTCAGCCTCAGGAGCTTGAGGAAGTGAAGTTGAAACGAGGGCTCGAAGCAGTGGCAATTACCGACCCACGCTTTTGGCGGCATCCAGTCAGTCCTACCTTCCAGGGCAGAGACGTCTTTGCCCCGGTGACCGCTGGTCTCTCTCTGGGCATATCGCCCTACGAATTCGGGGAGAAGATCTCCTGCCTTCATGTCTTTCCTATTCCAAAACCGTCCCTCGATTCGCGCGGCGATCTGGTGGGGCATGTTATATACGTCGACCATTTCGGCAACTTGATCACCGATATCACCGCTGCTGACCTGCCGCAGGGGAACATCGTAGCTGAGGCAGCAGGGCAACGTATCCCGGGCATCGGCCGCTACTACGAGCAGGGGCAGGGATTGATGGCTATCCTCGGCAGTAGCGGCTACCTGGAAGTATCGCTGAGAGATGGAAGCGCATCTGCTTTCCTCGACACGATTGTGGGAGACGAAGTAAGGGTAATGCCGGCCTAGCAATGGCGCACTAGACAGGTAATCCCAGCCAGCTGAACACACCAATCATCTTCAGACCTATGTAGAGCATTAGCGCCACAAAGACGTACCTGAGCTGTCTTGCTGGCAGAGCATGTGCCGCCCTGGCGCCAAGCTGCGCCATAGGTACACTAGCTGCTATCAAGCATAACCATATGGGCAAATTGACGTACCCTATTGAATAGGGAAGAAGTCCAGTTACCCCGACTCCATTTGCGACATACCCAATGATGCCACCCAGACCGGTGAACATTATTGAAGCCGTAGAGGTTCCTATCGCCAGATGCATGGGAAACTGAAGGGTCATTACCAGTGCTGGGACTATGAGTGCACCCCCGCCAAGGCCCGTGAGCCCGCTAACAACGCCTATAGGGAAGCCCAGAGCCGAGAACAGCCAACGATTGTCCTTCGGTTCCGCCCCCTCCCTGGCCAGCCTCGACGTTGCCCCCAAACCCATCCACACAGCCACAGCTAGGACGACGCCTCCGAACCCCGTTCTTAGAGCCCATCCCGGTAGGTGAGCAGCCAGGGTAGCCCCGGCCAATCCCCCAACCAACCCACACGGACCCAGAACTAGCGCTGCCTTCCACCGAACTGCCCCTCTCCTGTTGTGTCTGCACGTACCACTTGCCGCAGTGGGCAAGATCACCAGCAAGCTCGTCCCAAACGCTGTCATTATGGCGGTAGATTCTGTGATGCCCATCGCCACAATTACCCAGTACATGACGGGGACGACGACAAAGCCGCCACCAACCCCAAGCAGTCCGCTGGCAAAGCCAGCACCAGCGCCTGCAGCTAGTAGTATGAGCAAATGGCTTGGTGACATCCTTAAGCTTCCTCTCAGCGCGACAAGAAGGCCAAACACTCTTCTTGCCCACAACCGTATTTCAAGACAACGCCGCCCATCCTACATTCACTTTGTCTGTCCAGATTCCTCGATAGACAGGGGAGAGGGATTGCTTCCCATTGTTCAAGTCCATCCCCAGTCAACAGAACAGCCGTGCCAGAGATCATTGCTCCTTGACTCGCTTCGCACGGAGGCCACGTGCAGACCAGGCAACTCAAGTGCTGTCTCGCTCATCTATGTGGGGGAAGTACGGCTTGATATCCAATAGCGGGGTGCCATCAATAGCATCCAGTCCTCTCACTTTGAGAACGTTCCGTTCTCTAGCCAGCAGCTCCACAACGCACAACCCCAACGGACTGGGTCTTCGCGGCGACCTACTGGTGAACAGCCCGTGCGGCCTCATGTCCCAAGACGGAGTGACGCTGAGCGAATATCCAGCAGACCGGTGGAACCAGTATATCAAGACAAGGTGAGAGAACATCTCTATGTCTCTCAGACCCTCCTCGAATTCCCCGAATACTTCTACTTGGCAGATCTCGTCACGGCCACTGCCTTGACGCGGCACCTGGCCAACCGCCTTGTAGGGAGAATGGATTATTCCTATCGGGGCCAGTACCAACGCTTGGCTTTCTGCCATCATAGCAACACCGTGACGTAATTAGCAGCCTGCCAGCCTCTCGCAGAACACGAACTATTTACGCCTCACAACTGGAGGCGCAATCTGGCGTAGGCCACCCCCTCGACGCCTCCCCTCCCCACGAACAGTGTAGTATGGATCCCGTCACAGTTTCAAGGAAATGTGTCTTGTCGGACGAAGCTTGATCCACTGCTTGGCTTTGACGGCGTCCTGGGCATGCTGGCATGTTCTTGAATGGAAGTGGGGCTCAATTGCAGGCGGCCACGCAGCCCAGGAGATAGCCAAGATGCAGGACTGCCCCCGGCGCTTGTCCCCTGGAGGCTGTTAGGGTACTATAGGCTGAGTGCCTATGATGTCCCAGATAATTCAGAAGCTGACTATGAGTGTGGCATTTCGAACGACAGCAAGCGGCGAGAGACCATACGCCAAAGGACTCGGCCTGAGACACGCAGACTGAAGATGATTCAAATACCGTGTCCGTGGCTTTCGAGCTAGCGAATTACCGGAGGTGACCCAGTGGCGACGAAGTACGTCTATTTCTTCGGCGGCGGCAAGGCCGACGGCAAAGCAAATTCAACTGACCTCCTGGGAGGGAAAGGGGCAAACCTCGCAGAAATGGCCAGGATGGGAGTCCCTGTGCCCCCAGGATTCACTATCATCGCCGACGTCTGCAATATCTACTTCCAGAGCAATAGCAGCTATCCCAGAGAGGTAACACTCCAAGTCGAAGAGAACCTGGCCAAGCTGGAGCAGGTTATTGGAGCTAGATTTGGCGATGAGGAGAATCCCTTACTTCTGTCCGTGAGATCAGGAGCCCGGGTATCCATGCCGGGAATGATGGACACTGTTCTTAACGTCGGACTGAACGAAGCCTCCGTTGCTGCCCTAGTGAGAAAGACAACAAACGAGCGATTTGTCTACGACGCCTATCGAAGGTTTGTCGAGATGTATGGGAACGTGGTAATGGGGGTGGAAGATACCGTTCTTGACGAGATCCTGAGAAAGGCAAGAGAACGCAGGCCGGGGATGGAACTGGCAATAGAGGATCTCAAAGAACTGTCGTCCAAGCTACGAGCCGCGGCGAACGCAGCCAGCGGTAGGGATTTCCCCACCGACCCAATGGAACAGCTCTGGGCAGCCATTTCAGCCGTTTTTGAGTCCTGGAACAACCCCAGAGCTATTGCCTACAGGGAGATAGGCAAGATATCTCACCACTGGGGAACGGCGGTGACTGTTCAGGCAATGGTATTCGGGAACATGGGAGACGATAGCGGCACCGGTGTGGTTTTCTCGCGAAACCCCGCAACCGGTGAAAGAGAATTGATCGGAGAGTTCCTTCTCAACGCCCAGGGAGAAGACATAGTGGCAGGTACCAGAACGCCACAGCCCATTAGCGAATTGAAGCGACTGTTGCCGCCATGCTATGAGGAACTGGTAGACGTCTCCCGGAGACTGGAACGACACTTCAAGGACATGCAGGATATTGAGTTCACCATTCAGAATGGAAGGCTATGGATATTACAGACTCGGGCGGGGAAAAGGACAGCCCACGCATCAATCAAGATCGCCATGGACCTTTTGAGGGAGAGGCTGATCGCCGGCACCGAAGCGTTTCTCCGTATAACCCCAAACGAGGTAGAGCAGGTACTGCATCCCATAATCGACCCCAGCGAACGGAGGGAGGTCATCGCCAAAGGTCTTCCCGCCTCTCCAGGGGCGGCCTCGGGTAGAGTCATATTCGATCCGGACGAGGTGGTGGAGCTTGCAGGCAAGAACGGTGACTACATCCTGGTGAGAGAACAGACTTCCGCTGACGATATTCGTGGGATAAGCGCCGCCGCCGGTGTGCTGACCACTCGAGGCGGTATAACCTCACACGCTGCAGTGGTGGCCCGCGGGATGGGAAGGTGCTGTATTGTGGGTTGCAGCAGCATCGACGTCGACCTGGAAAAAGAAGAGTTCGTAATAGGGAACAGGATTATCAACAAAGGGGATCTCATTACTCTGGACGGCTCGACGGGAGAAGTGTTCTTGGGCAAGCTTTCGACTGCCTCAGCCAAACCCAGCAATGAGTTCAAAGAGCTTATGGTGTGGACCGACCTGGTGAAGGGAATGGGGGTCATGGCCAACGCTGACAACCCACAGGACGCCAAGCTGGCGAGGGACTTCGGAGCTGAGGGCATCGGCCTTTGTCGCACGGAGCACATGTTCTTCCAGCTAGATAGAATCGACCACTTCAGGGAGGCGATCCTGGCAGACGAGACAGAAGAACGCAGACAGGCTCTGCAGAAGCTTCTCGGGTTTCAAAGGTCCGATTTTCGGGAGATCTTCAAGGAAATGGAGGGGTTGCCGGTGACTATCCGACTTCTGGATCCGCCGCTGCACGAGTTCTTTCCTCTGCCCCACGCCGAGGATGAATTGAGAGCCCTAGCCAAGAGACTGGGAATCTCCTTCCGAAGACTGAAGGAGAAAATGCAAACGTTCAACGAGTTCAATCCTATGCTGGGGCACCGTGGCTGCCGTCTGGGCATTACTCACCCCGAGATCTACGAAATGCAGGTTCGAGCCATTATGGAAGCCGCCTACGAACTGATGAAAAAGGGCTCAACTGTGTATCCTGAAATCATGTTGCCGTTTGTAAGTACCCTAGGGGGACTGAAACTCCTCAAGAAGCTCGTGGCCGACACCTGCGAGCAGGTTGGAAAGGAAATGGAAGTAACGGAGTCAAACTATCACCTGGGCGTAATGATCGAATTGCCCAGAGCTGCCCTCATCGCCAACGAGCTGGCAGAGCTTGTAGACTTCTTCTCTTTCGGGACCAACGACCTGACCCAAACCACATACGGGTTTAGCCGAGATGACTTCGGCACTTTCTTTCCAACCTACCTGGACAAGGGAATGCTCAGCAACGATCCCTTCATCTACCTCGATCAAACAGGGGTAGGCGAGCTGGTCAAGATCGGATTGGAACGAGGAAAGAGAGCCAAGCCCAGCTTGAAGGTGGGCATATGCGGGGAGCATGGCGGCAATCCCGAATCCATAAAATTCTTTCACCAGATAGGACTGGACTACGTGAGTTGTTCTCCCTACAGGGTACCTGTCGCCCGCTTTGCCGCTTCGCAGGCAGCCTTGGAGGCAAAGACGAACAGCAGTGCCGACACCCCGGGGGTAGGGTAGGCCCAACCGCTGTTAGGCCAAGCTTGGGAGAGATTGGTATGCTCCTCAGAGGACTCGGAAGGGAATAGTCGCAGCAAAGGGCTATCGGTCGCCACAACATCCCTTCGCCTGCGATATGGGTAGGATACAACCAGCGGAAGTACACAATGGCAGAGTATGAAGGCGATAATAATTGGGGGAGGGCCTGCCGGGCTTACCGCAGGGCTCTATACGTCACGTGCGGGTCTGCAGAGCTTGCTAATCGAACGCGGCACGCCAAGTTGCCTCCGCCATTGGTGACGGTGCCACTGCCGCTATATCTGCTTTCAAGTACCTCCAGGAGAGAAGCTAGGGTCTAGCCCCGAATCAAGAAACGAGATGGTCAAGGCCATTCCTGAGAGTTGACAATCCCTCAGTCGGCATTAAGAATCTAGGCGATAAATAGTGAGAGTCAAGTGAGAATTGGTGCTTTCGAGCTTTCAGAGCCTCTTCCAGTGCTCAGAGATCCCCATGCCTTGGCTATGCTTCGGCCGTGGATAGACGTGGGTAGCGTAGGCACCCTGACGGTTCTTGGCTTGGAGAGTCGCTTTGGAGCTAAGGAACTAGGAAGACTGGCAAGGCCAGGAAATTTCTTTGACTTCACTCGCTACCGTCCCACCGCCTACCTCAAGGAAGGCCGCCGTGAAATCTCAATCCCCAATACCACTATTACCTACGCGAAACCAGAAACAGGGCATGATTTCCTCTTTCTCAAGCTTCTGGAGCCGCATATGTTGGGCGAGCTGTACGTGGATTCGGTGCTGCGAGTCCTCACAGCACTCGGGGTCAAGAGATACTGTCTGCTTGGCAGTATGTACGATATGGTACCTCACACCAAGAAGCTCCTGGTGAGCGGAGGAGCAGTTGGTGAAAAGGCCCAACAAGACCTCGAAAAGACAGGAAGCCTACCCACTGACTATCAGGGGCCTACCACCATCAGCTTCCTGATCACTCAACGGGCACCTCAACTGGGTATTGAGACTATGTGGTTTGTTGTGCATCTGCCACAGTATCTCCAGCTCGATGAGGACTACACGGGAAAGATACGGCTGATGGCGGTACTTGAGACGCTGTACGGCCTTGCCAACGACGAAGCGGATATCGAGAGAGCAGCGCAGCAGTTGAACAGCATCAATTCGGCCGTGAACGAAAGTCCGGAATTGAAGTCCATAATGCCCCAGATAGAGGCTCACTACGAGGCTAGGCTCGAAAGCAGGAGGGAAGA
>DAOVBS010000066.1 GCA_030670425.1 Chloroflexota bacterium
AGCTAACCGCCCAATATGCACCCGAGAAACTCCCACGCTTTTGCCAAACCCCTAGGTATAGCACGCCTGGCGGGATTTGAACCCGCGGCCTCAGCCTCCGCAGGGCTGCGCTCTATCCAGCTGAGCTACAGGCGCATACTCTAATGTGCCGGGTGGTGCCGAAGGAGGGATTTGAACCCTCACGTCCGTACGGACACTACGCCCTGAACGTAGCGCGTCTGCCATTCCGCCACTTCGGCGTGCCTAGTACTCCTCGCCCCCGAACTCCCCTCTTCCCAGTGCTACGAAGATGACGGCCAACAGGCCCAGGATATTGACGGGGATGAGAGCACAAATGGCTCCCAGCAAGGAGAGGCCGTAGCTTCCTCTTCTTACGGCTGAGACGCCACCCGCTATGGCCACTATGCCTAGCACGGCGACTACGATTGCTACAATGACCACGATGGTCAGGTTTGAGCCGAAGGGGAAACCGCCTCCGAATCCGGGGGCAAACGGGAAGGCCGGATGCCACAGTGGCAGGCCGAGCAGCAGCAAAGTTGCCACCAGTGCTCCGCCGATTATCTCGAATGCTCCCACTATTATGCTCAGGATCCCGCCTGCGCTCAGCAAGCCGCCTCTATCACCGCTCTCAGATGTCATCTTTCACCTCCCCTTTATGGTGGGCAGTAGTGGACTTGAACCACTGGCCTCTTGCGTGTGAAGCAAGCGCTCTAACCACTGAGCTAACCGCCCTGAATCATAGCCATTTTAGCCCAGAAAACCAGCTTTGTAAATCGCAGGAAGGGGTGTAGGGTGCTTGATGATAATGGTGGATGCAGCTATAGTAGTAATGTGAGCAGTGATAGCGAAGACGCCTCTCCCCGTCATGTCGGCCTTATCATGGATGGCAATGGCAGATGGGCGGAGCGGCGTGGCTTGCCTCGCTTGTCCGGTCATCGGGAAGGCCTGGCCAATGCTCACCGTGTGGTGGAGATTCTGCTCAACTACGGGATCAAGTATGTCACCCTGTACCTTTTCTCTACAGAGAACTGGAGGCGGCCCCGTGAAGAAGTGGAGGGGATTTTCCAAATCCTGGAGGAGTGGCTCGCCAAGGAGACCGAGTTTGCTCGAGAGAAAGGAATAAGAATTCGCCACCTGGGCAAGCTTGATGGACTTCCGTCCGGGTTGAGAGGTGGGGTAGGCCAAGCAGTTGACTTGACCAGGAACGGCGAGGCGCTGGTTTTTGGCCTTGCCTTGAACTACGGGGCCAGGGGCGAAATGGTGGAAGCAGTGCGTCGTTTGGTCAGGGACGGCATCAAAGCTTCCGATGTGGACGAAGGTCTCTTCGGCCGCTACCTCTATACCTCGGAGGTTCCTGCCCCCGACCTTATCATTCGCACTGGTGGTGAAATGAGGCTGAGCAACTTTCTCCTCTGGCAGGCAGCCTACGCCGAGCTCTACTTTACCCCGGTTCTTTGGCCTGACTTTGATCGTAGTGAGATTGACAAGGCTCTCGCGGCCTACAAGAAACGCCAGCGCCGCTTTGGTGCCCTGTCGCCGTCTGGCTGACGTGCTGGACTTATGTCTGGCCACCAAAAGCTGATAGAATCTACCTGAAGGGGGAAACAGACAAATGGGCGATATTCTGGAGGAAGCCGGGGCGGTCGTCACATGCAGGCAGTGTCCCTGGTACAAGAACTGCGTGACTCCAATGCAGGTGAGCACTGAGGACATTGCGCACTTCAGGATGATGATGCAGGGAGCAAACCTCGCTGAACCAGCCCGGACTGAGATGGAAAAGGTGCTGGAAAGCATAGCGTCGATGAGTCAGAACATGATTCTGCAGAGTTGCCCCATATTTACGCAGCGCCTCAAGGATGATCCGAGGCTGGCCAAGCAGATCAAGGAGATGATGCGGGGCTGGGGCCAGGAGGAGGAAGCAGGCGGATAGAGATGGGAGAGCAACTGGGGAGAATAGAGAAGCCTCTTGCGGAGAGCTTCAGAGAGGGCAAGAAGATCTATCTTGTGCCGCTCGTGTATCTGAGCGATGACGCTCCGCCGGAATACAAGGAGAAGTGTGACCGTTACTGGCAGCAGGTGGCAGATCAGTTGGCTAAGCTGGAGGGAAAGATCGGGAAGGTCAACTGGATTTATCATGAGTCCGTTTCCCAGTCCGGCGAAGGCGGTGTGGAAGTAGTGAAGCGAGCAAATCCGGGCAGCTATGAAATCGTCAAGGGCAAATGTGACAACGGAGCTGTGTTTGAGGCTATTGAGGATAAGGAACTCCTTGAAGAGACCATGGATTGGGAAAGGTGTATGTTGCTCGGCTTCATGAGCCAGAAAGTAGCCGGCAAGGTGTTTGAGTTCTACGGTGAGGCTTCGAGCAAGCGATATGAATTCATGGCGAAGAGAATCGGTGAGACGCTTCGCGATGAGGAGGCCGGGCTTCTGTTTATCAGGGAGGGGCATAGACTGCAATTCCCCAGTGATATAGAAGTGTTCAGCGTTTTCCCGCCGGCGCTGGACGAAATCCACCGCTGGGTGCGTGACCAGACAAGGGAGGCGTGGGAAAAGCCCGCCGCGGGGGACGAAGAAGCCACGCCCGGGCCGAAGGAAGCGAAGGCGGAGGAGAAGCAAGGACGCAGAGCGCGGAAGCGGAAAGCCAAGGACTAGTCTTATGAGGGCGAGGAGGCCTGTGGTCGCCGGCAGTTTCTATGCCGGGAATCCCGAGGAGCTCAGAAGGCAGATCGAATGGTGCTATGAGCATCAGCTTGGCCCGGGGGCCGTGCCACAGGTGGATCAACACGGTCCCAGGGAAATTGTGGTGGTCATTGCGCCTCATGCTGGCTATCAGGCCTCAGGCCCGGTGGCAGCCTACGTTTACAGGGAGCTTGCGGTTGATGGTGTCTTCGATACGGCGATAATAGTCGGTCCTAACCATACTGGCTACGGCCCTCCGGTTTCCCTGTGGATGGAAAAGCCCTGGGAGACGCCGCTCGGAGAGGTGGAGATAGACAAGGTACTTGCTCAAGGACTTCTGGGCGGGACGATTGAGGCGGATGAGACAGCCCATATCTATGAGCACAGCATAGAAGTGCAATTGCCCTGGCTCCAGCATCTCTATCAGGGCGTGAAGATCGTGCCCATAGCCATGCTGGCTCAGGGTTTGGAAACGGCCCGAGAGGTGGGCAAAGCCATCTCCAGATGTCCCGGCAATCTGGTAATTATTGCCAGCACCGATTTCACTCACTACGAGCCTCACGCTGTGGCCATGGCCAAGGACAACTCCGTCATAGAAGCAATACTTGATCTCGATGAAGAAGAGATGTACGCCCGGTTGGGCTCCCTCCGTTGCACAATGTGCGGCTATGGACCCGCGGCCTCAGCGATTGTGGCAGCCAGAGAGGCTGGAGCCAAAAGGGCCAGCTTGCTGAAATACGGCACGAGCGGGGAGACGACCGGTGATTTCTCCCAGGTGGTTGGCTACGGCTCCATTGTGATGAGGCGCTGAGGCGGCAGTTGTTGACCCGGCGGTAGGTAGCGACCAGAGCAAATAGGACAAGTAGACCTGTAAGCCGAGTTCTGTGCCCTGCGGGAGGGCGGTGACCATCCATCTAGCTCTGATGTTACCATCAGAGTCCAGCGGCCAACCCAAGGACATCGGCCGAGCACCTCAAGCGTCCTTCTATTCGGCCTTGCTCCGGGTGGGGTTTGCCCGGCCAGTCGGTCACCCGGCTGCCGGTGAGCCCTTGCCTCACCATTTCACCCTTACTCCCCCTTATCGGAGGAGCGGTATGTTTCTGTGGCACTTTCCGTAGGGTCACCCCTCCTGGGTGTTACCCAGCACCCTGCTCGGCGGAGCTCGGACTTTCCTCCCTATGCTTAAAGCGTAGGGCGGTCACCCGATCTACTTGCCCCAGAACCAGTTTAGAACTGAGGAACTGGGAAGTCAAATGCTATTCCACATACAGTATCCTGCTGCAACTGCTGCATTGAACCAGTTCACCGGCCCTGGCTCTTTGCCATTGGCCTGTAGGTAGCGTGATATAGCAGCCCTGGCATCTTCCCTGTTCTACCTTGGCTATGGCCTGTCCCTTCGATGACTTGATGTGTTCATAAAGGCTGAGGGCCTCTGCGCTGATTCGTTGTGCCAGTC
>DAOVBS010000013.1 GCA_030670425.1 Chloroflexota bacterium
CACAGGCCCACAGAGAACTACCCAAGAAAGGGAAGCAGTCAAATCGAACCAGAACTTCCTGCAACGGCTGCAGCAGTTAGCACTCTCAACTCCAGAGTGCCAATTATACGAGACCGGACAGATTCTATCAAGTACGCGGCACCTTTGCGCCTGAGTCGGCAGGCCATCTGCCTCCAGGCTTAACTCATGTAGGCACCCTCCATAGCGGACGCAGCCAACCGGCAATAGAGACCTAGAGCACCGGCAGCGTACTTGGGAGCCGGATGCTGGGCACTCATCCGGCGCATCTCGTTACTTCTGAGTTCCATTGTTTTCTACCTCCTACTCAATGTCGCGTGTCTGCAGCCGGACGCTGAGCCTAGTCGCATGTGCGGCCTCTCGAGAGGCTGATACTCATCCCTGGGAGGCGCCACCCATGGTCGAGCATATTACAGGAACCCTGGTTTGTTGACAACCGATTTGCTTGGTCGCTAACATACCACAGCCCCTGCGGCCGTAGCCGAAGATGCCATTGCGGTAGGCTAGCTCTCCAAGAGCGTCACGCGGATCGACGGAGGCGAAGTCCCCACGGTCCCGTCCATGCGGAGGTAGGTTTCGAGCCGGGGTGTATAGCCTGTGGCCGTGGCAAAGCTCAACCATCGAGACAGAGAATGCCAAAGCAAAGCCTCAGAGATGCAGAAGTCCAAAGGAAAAGAGTATTGCTCAGAGTGGATTTCAACGTCCCTTTGGACATGGGTACTGGTGCCATTAGCGATGACAGCCGTATCAGGGGCTCTCTGCCCAGCATCAGGTACCTTGTAGACCACAGAGCCAAGATAATCATCTGCTCTCATCTAGGACGCCCAAAAGGCAAAGTTGATGAGAAGCTGCGAATGAAGCCCGTCGCGGAGCGCTTGTCACAGCTTATGGGTTTGCCGGTGAGCATGGCACCAGATTGTGTGGGACGACAGACAAGAGAGAGCGTCAAGGAACTTGGAGAAGGCGATATCCTCTGCCTGGAGAACGTGCGTTTTCACCGCGAAGAAGAGACGAATGATCCTGGCTTTGCTCAGGAACTGGCCAGCCTAGCCGACATCTTCGTCAACGATGCCTTTGGCACAGCTCACAGAGCTCATGCCTCCACCGTAGGTGTAACGAACTATCTGCCAGCGGTGGCGGGGTTCTTGATGGAGAGAGAACTTGAAGCCATAGGCGGCCTTCTGAATGATCCGAAACGGCCTTTTGCCTGCGTCATGGGCGGCGCCAAGGTGAGCGACAAGATGGGCCTGGTAGAAAACATGCTGAAGAGGGTCAACAGCCTGCTCATCGGTGGAGGCATGGCTGCCACCTTCCTAAAGGCACAGAGATACGAGGTAGGGCGTTCTCTCGTGGAAGATGACAAGCTGGACCTGGCCAAAGAGCTACTACACGAAGCGAGCAAACGCGAGGTGCACCTACTACTGCCGGTCGACGTAGTTGTGGCCGACAAGGTGGAAGCTCAGGCACCGGCTGAAGTGGTGCCCACAGGCAAGATAACACCCAAAGTCCACATTGTGGACATTGGACCTCAGACCATGGAGCTGTTTTCCAGTGAGTTAAATAAGTGCCGCACCATTATCTGGAATGGGCCGATGGGCATTTACGAGATGCCTAGGTTTGCCCAGGGAACCAGGTCACTAGTCACCCTTCTTTCCACTCTCAATGCGACCACAGTCATTGGTGGCGGCTCCAGCACTGACATTGTCCGCGAAATGCGGCTCTCTGACAAGATGACTCATGTGTCCACCGGAGGCGGTGCCACATTGGAATTCCTCGAGGGTATTCCTTTGCCCGGCGTGGAAGCCCTTCTGGATAAGATGTAGCAAGGCAACCTCCTCTTGGCCACCCATCTCCGGTGAAGAGAGATAGGAGCCTCGGAAAATGCGCATCCCGTTTGTCATCGGCAACTGGAAAATGAATACCACGGTTGCTCAGGCAACTACCCTCGTTCGCGATATGCTAGCCGGCCTCGACAGGGTAAAAGGAGTGCATAAGGTGCTCTGCCCACCGTTTGTCTCACTCTCCGCAGTCGGGGACTTGCTGAAGGGGTCTTCTGTGATGCTGGGCGCTCAAGATATGTGTGCAAAAACGAAGGGAGCATATACTGGGGAGATTTCCCCCCTGATGCTTGCGGAGCTATGCCAATTTGTCATTCTGGGACACTCCGAGCGGCGACAGTATTTCGGAGAAACAGACCAAATAGTGAACGCCAAGATAATATCGGCTTTAAAACACGGGCTCAGGCCCATCTTCTGCATCGGGGAGAAGCTCGAGGACCATGAAGCTGGCATGACCGAGGAAGTTGTGGCACGGCAGCTAGCTGAAGGTCTCAGCGCCATCACTGGCAGCACGGCTATCGTGATCGCCTATGAACCGGTCTGGGCCATTGGCACAGGCAAGGCAGCCAGTGGCGAGCAAGCGGTTGCCACCATCGGCTTCATCCGCGATACTCTGGCCAGACTATGGACTAACGAAATTGCTTGTAATCTGGCTATCCTCTACGGCGGCAGCGTTACAGGTGACAACATCGCGGAATTTGTGTCCTATAAGGAGATTGATGGTGCCTTGGTCGGAGGTGCTAGCCTCAGAGCGGAGGAGTTCGTGCACATTGCTGAACAGACAGCCATCATCGCCAAAGCATCTCACTAGCTCCTTCCGTTCTTCAAGGAGAGAACGAATTCCGTGAATCACGTTGTTGCCATCGTTGGGCCCACAGCAGTGGGTAAGAGCGACCTCGCTATCCGGGTGGCCCAGGACCTGCATGCTGAGATCGTAAACGCTGATAGCCGCCAAGTGTACCGTTATATGGACATCGGCACCAGCAAGCCTGATTTGACCGAAAGAGCTCTGGTACCCCACCACATCATCAACGTAGTTGATCCGGATGAAGACTTCAATCTGGCTACATACTTGCAGCTAGCATCCAGGGCCATTGCGAGCATTCAGGAACAGGGCAGACTGGCTCTGTTGGTAGGAGGTACCGGGCTCTACATATGGTCAGTGCTGGAAGGCTGGAGCCTACCCCAGGTTCCACCCAACCACGGACTAAGAAACGAACTCGAAGCCCGGGCAAGGGCGGAAGGCGGCTACGTACTCTATAGAGAACTTCGGGGGATCGATAGTCAGGCAGCGAGTAGAATCCATCCGAGGAACATACGCCGTGTGATAAGGGCCCTTGAGATATACCATGCCACGAAGCAGCCTCCCTCACTGTTACTGTGGCGTAGCGAAGGGCCAGGCTTTCCCACCCTCATCATCGGTCTGACCCTTGAAAGAAGTGAATTGTACAGAAGAATTGATCGTCGCATTGATAGAATGATGAAGATGGGATTGGTCGAGGAAGTGAAGGGCCTGTTGGAACGGGGCTATGGCTCTAGCCTGCCCTGCATGTCTGGCATTGGCTACAAACAGATAGGCCAGTTTCTGCAAGGCGAGTTGGAGAGCCCCTGTGCCGTTGAGCAGATGAAATTTGCCTCCCACCGCATGGCCCGTCATCAGTACGGCTGGTTTCGTCTTGGTGACAAGAGAATCCGCTGGTTCAACGCGGCCGGGAGCGAAGTCGCCCGAGAGGTGGTAGACTTATGCAGGTCGCTCTAGAGCCAGGACATATACAGGCACACGGGAAGGCAAGGAGGCCAGGCAACAACAGTACATGGAGTTCTCCAAATTCCAGGCCACAGGAAATGATTTCATCCTGCTAGACGCCAGAAGCACCAAGCAAGATTGGGCGGAGTTAGCGCAGACTATGTGCCGGCGCCACTTTGGCGTAGGAGCCGATGGTTTGATAACAGTGCACGACTCTGAGATAGCTGACCTGAAGATGCGCATTTTCAATCCCGACGGATCCGAAGCAGAGGCCTGCGGCAACGGACTGAGGTGTTTCGCCAAGTATGCCATCGAGGGAAGTATGGTTGGCAAGACAGATTTGACCATAGAGACTGCATCGGGCATAAGACAAGCGAGAGCCTGCGTGTTGGACGGTGAAGTGAAGCATGCTGAGGTGAGTATGGGTGTGCCTAAATTCCGAGCCGAAGAGATCCCGGCTGATGTGGATATTGACACAGTACCTATCCTGGGGTACTCCCTGGAGTTGGCAGAGTGTAAACTGACCCTATCTCTGGTATCGATGGGCAATCCCCATGCTGTGAGCTTCACGCCTGTGACAGTGGGGGATTTCCCTCTATCGGCGCTGGGGCCTGAGGTGGAGAAGCATCCCGTGTTTCCACACAGGACGAATTTCGAAATAGCCAACGTACTGAACAGAAACGAGGTGAAAGCAAGAGTGTGGGAACGTGGTGTCGGAGAGACTCTGGCCTGCGGAAGCGGTGCCTGTGCCATAGCTGTAATTGCGCGATTGCTCAACTACGTTGAAAGCCAGGTAGACATAATGTTACCAGGAGGTGTTCTCAGCATATCCTGGGACGGTGCAGGAGAGGTATTGCTCAGCGGGCCGGTTGCGCGAGTTTTCACCGGAGAATATTCGAACTGAGAGGAGACCTGCAGTGAATTTGGCTACAAGGCTTGGTAAGTTGCCTGCGTATCTTTTTGTTGACATAAACCGGAAGATCGAAGAGAAACGGGCCAGAGGAGAGGACATCGTGAGCTTCGCAATAGGGGACCCTGACCTGCCTACGCCTTCCCATATCATCGAACATATGTGTCGAGCAGCTCATGACCCGGCAAATCATCGGTACCCTGAGACAAATGGCCTGCCGGAGCTTAGACAAGCCATCGCTGAATGGTACAAGAGGCGCTTCGGGGTTGTTCTGAACTCGGAGAAAGAGGTTCTTCCGCTCATCGGATCCAAGGAGGGGATTGGACACGTTACCTTGTGCTTTGTTGAGCCTGGCGACATAGCGCTGGTGACCGATCCTGGATACCCGGTGTACTCTATGAGCACTTTGATAGCGGGCGGTGAACCCTATTTCATGCCCCTGACAGAGGAGAACGACTTCCTGCCGGACTTCAATGCAATTCCCGTTGAGGTACTTGTCAAAGCGAAGCTCATGTGGCTGAACTACCCCAACAACCCCACAGGAGCCACCACCAATCTTGACTTTTTTGAGAAAGCAATCGATTTTGCCAAAGATCATAACCTGGCCATCTGTCACGATGCCCCTTACACTGAGGTTTATTTCGACGACCAGAAACCTCCGAGTCTGCTGGAGGTACCCGGAGCCAAAGAAGTTGCCATAGAATTCCATTCCTTGTCAAAGACCTATCACATGACGGGCTGGCGAATAGGCATGGCAGTAGGCAATGCCGAAACGATTGATGCCCTGTTCCGAGTCAAGTCCAATTTGGACTCTGGCATTCCGCAGGCAATACAGCATGCTGCGATAGAGGCTTTGCGCGGCTCACAGGAGTGCATCTCTGAACACAACGCCGTTCTGCAACGGCGCAGGGACAAGTTGACTAAGGTTCTTAGGGAAATAGGCCTCACGACCAGAATGCCCAAGGCCACTTTCTATGTCTGGGCCAGAGTTCCATCAGGCTACACTTCCGTGGATTTCACCAACAAGCTGCTAGATGAAGCAGGCATAGCTGTCACTCCCGGGATCGGCTACGGGAGAGAGGGGGAGGGTTACATTAGACTGTCCCTGACTCTTCCCGATGATCGCCTGGACAAGGCAATCGACCGTTTATCAAACTGGTGCCGCTGAAGTTGCTGTCGTGGTGCCTCTCCCAGAGTCACCAGGGGAGCAACTTGCTCCACCCCGGACAGGACACAGGAGAAGCAGATAGGACACAGGACTTTCCCCACCACTGACACAGAGCTAGCACTCCTAGTAGGGGTGGAAAGAAGGGCTTCCAATTACTGGTGGTCTGCAGCAGACTCCCTGCAAGAGTTGTCCGTGCTAGCGGAAACCGCCGGTGCCACTGTGGTGGGCACATTGATCCAGAAACTGCAGGCCCCTTCATCTACTCACTACATAGGCAAGGGGAAGATCACAGAACTGGTCAGTCTCAAGAAGGAATCCCCATACGACACCGTGATCTTTGACGACGAGCTTTCTCCGCGACAGCAGAGAAATCTTGAAGAGATACTGCAGGCCAAGGTTATCGACCGTACAGCTCTCATCCTCGACATATTCGCCAGGCAGGCGCGGACTCGCGAAGGAAGACTTCAGGTCGAGCTAGCTCAGCATCAATACCTTCTTCCTCGTCTCATAGGCCAGTGGACCCACCTGGAGCGCCTTGGCGGTGGGATAGGCACTAGAGGCCCCGGAGAATCACAGTTGGAGACCGATCGGCGTCTTATCAACAGGCGCATCAACCGACTGCAGCACGAGATACAAGACGTAAGGCGACATCGTGCTCTGTATCGGAGAAGACGCAAGGAACTAGCGGTGCCAATAGTAGCCATCGTTGGCTATGCTAACGCCGGCAAGAGCACGTTGTTTAACAGCCTGAGCAGAGCCGGGGTCGTTGTGGAAGACACGCCGTTCTCCACTCTCGATCCCGTAACGCGTCGTCTGAGCTTACCTGACGGACAGAGGCTCCTGATGACTGATACTGTTGGTTTCATCCAGAAACTGCCGCCATCAATCATCGCAGCGTTCAGGGCCACTCTGGAGGAACTGAGCGATTCTGATCTGCTCCTACACATCGTTGACATAACACACAACCGTGCAGCGAATCAGTGCCGGACTGTAGAGGAAATACTCGCCAAGCTACACCTTCAGGACAAACCTCGAATAACGGTGTTCAATAAACTAGATCTAGCTCTAGATGGAGAGCAAGAGCTGGAAATCTTGACCAAAGTCCCCTTTTTCGAAGAAGAAATCGCGCTGCCTGATGCAAACATAGCCCTGATCTCCGCCATCAAGGGATGGGGGATAGGCGGACTCCTAGGCAAGATCGCCGCCCATATTGGACATGATCCAAGCAGGCTGACTTCGTCGCCTCCCTTCATGATAGCGAGTCATTGAGACCAGTCTCAGGAGGCAAGAGTGGACTACGTTAGAGTTCTGGAAGACCTCATCTCAATTGACACTTCCGTGCCGCCGGGTTCGAATTATAGCGAGGCAGTTGACTACCTTCAGCCCCTATTTGAGAGACTGGGCTTCGAGGTCCAAAAAGTCGCCATTCCAGGAGAACACGCCCGGGGAAAGGAGGGCAGAGTCAGCTTGATCTGCCACAGGAGACAGATGGGAAGACCTCGGTTGATCTTCTACTCTCACATCGACGTGGTGCCCGCAGAGGGATGGGACGCGTTCAAACCCAGGGTAGAAAATGGCAGGATCTACGGCCGCGGAGCAGCCGATATGAAAGGAGCAATCGTGGCCCTGCTTGTTGGTCTGGAGGCTGTCAAAGAGAAGCCGCTGAGATATGACACCTCGGCGATAGTCACCACCGATGAAGAAATAGGCCAGTCCGGGCAGCTTCGGTATCTGACTGGATTTCTGGAACCTGTTTCCGGAGCTGCGGTATTCAGTCTTGATTCCAGCTTCGGCTATGTTGCAATCGCCAACCTAGGCGTACTCCAAATGGACGTCAGGGTGAAAGGCCGTTCTGTCCACTCTGGATTATCCCATCTGGGAGAAAACGCTGTAGAGAGAGCAAACCTCCTGGTGCAAGCTCTCCTCAGCACCAAGCAGAGGATAACTGAAAGAAAGTCAGATACAGATGTTCACCCCAGCACAGGGCTCACCAAGATGGAGGCGAGATTGAACATCAACAAGCTATCGGGAGGAACAGCAGTCAATATCATCCCCGACCAATGCCTGATAACGTTGGATCGAAGGCTGATTCCTGAAGAAAACGTGGAGGAGGCCGAAAAAGAACTGATGGATACTCTCTCATCTATCGAAGGGGTAGACTGGGAAGTGGAGAAAGTCCTGAGGATTCCTACCGTACCTCCCTGCCGTGATCCCATTGTGGATGAGTTAGCTCAGATCATCGAAGCAGTCACCGGGCAATCAGGCAAGTTCGGGGAAATGATATCTGGCGATCTGCCCCACGTTGCTGCCTCGGCATGGGGAGCCAAGGAATTTGGCCTGGGAGTAATCAGACCCGAGTGCAACATCCACGGCAGAGATGAATTCGTCTACCAGAAGGACATTGAGCATCTGGCTGAGATCATTTCGAGATTTCTCTCGGCTTCGTGAAGAGGATATAAGGTGGCGACAGCAATCCTGTACGCAGAAGAGCTCAAGGAATACGATTTCGGACCAGGGCATCCCTTTCGTGGAGACCGATACGAAGCCTTCCCCACCTTTCTGCGTATGAACCTAGGCGAGGACGACAACTACAGAGTTCTGAGAGCGGACCCGGCCACAGAAGAAGACCTGCTCTTGATTTGCAGCAAAGACTACATCGATTTCACCAGGGACTACTTCAGAGCTGCCAACTTAGGCTTGGCCCGAGCAGCCAGTTTCGAATTCGCCCAATTCCATTCATTGGATAATCTGCCGAGATCTAGACCGGGCAAGCTGGAAGAGGCAGCAAGGCTGATGATTGGCCAGGCAAAGACGGCAGTAGACCTGGTTCAAGCCCGCCAGTATGACAACGTCGTATGTATCGGCGGCAATATGCATCATGCCAGGCCGCACTACGGCGAGGGATTCTGTCTCTACAACGACAATGCCTTTGCCGCCAGATACCTGATGGACATGTACGGCCTAGAAAGGATCCTCATTCTGGATACCGACGCCCACCACGGAAATGGAACCTGTGAGTACTTCTACTCAGACCCGAGGGTTCTGTTTATCGATTTGCACCAGGATCCCAGAACACTGTATCCGGGAACAGGTTTTGCTACTGAAATAGGGGAGGGGCCAGGCAAGGGATACACCATCAATATCCCCTTACCCATCTATGCTGGTCTTGATTCCTACAAGTTGGCTTTTGAAGAGATAGTCCAGCCGGTAGCGGAGGAGTTCAAGCCCCAGATCATTATTAGAAACGGCGGAGCTGATCCCCATTTTGCCGACGGCCTGACTAACCTGGGATTGCCGGTAAGAGGTTTCACCATGATTGGCAGTAAGGTCAGGCATATTGCGCAAGCCTGCCAGAGTGCTGAAATTGAGATAATTGGCTCTGGCTACAACAAGGAAGTGTTGCCCTACGCCTGGCTGGCCTTGATATCTGGAGCGGTGGGGTTTCCACTCCAACTGAAGGAGCCCTTTCCCATTCCACAGAGGTTTCAATCGGACCCCGCACTAGAGGATACCAAGAGAATTCTGGAGGCCGTCAAGAGGTATCACAGTGTCTACTGGAAATGCCTCCGGTAGAACCAGGCGAAA
>DAOVBS010000038.1 GCA_030670425.1 Chloroflexota bacterium
ACCCTGATATTGCCCGACAGGTAGCTGAAGCAGTAGCCGCTGGTAGTTTTGAGCAAGGCATTCTGGTATGTGGCACGGGCATAGGCATGAGCATAGCAGCCAATAAGGTTAAGGGCATAAGGGCAGCTTTGTGCTATGATGCGTTTGCGGCTCGGCGGTCTCGCCAACACAACGACGCCAATATCCTGTGTCTCAAGGGAGAAAACATGGAGATTGGGTTGGCACTGGAAATCGTGGAGGCGTACCTGTCCAGTGTGTTTGAGGGAGATAGGCATATCACAAGACTAAGGAAGATTGAAGCTATGGAAGGAAAGTAGCTTCAGCCTCCTGTGGACTGTATTGCCCTTGAGTCCATTGACAGGAGACGTCGTGTCTATGCTATATTAGGGCCGTTTGGCGATGCGGATGAGTTGGCGAAGCTCAGGCACCGAGTTCTGTCAAGGACGAAGGAGTGGTTGAGGGATTTGTGGTGACGTGGGGGTGTATCGGGAGTCCACCGGGTCTTGACCTCGTAGTGCCTAGACACATTGATCTTCTGAAGGCAAGGTCGAGTCGATTTGTATTCAGGGCAAAGATGTGAATTGAGATGCGGGCCTGTCTTTGTGCTTGTGTTGCTCGGGTTCGCTCTCGGCGGTCTATTCTCTCAGCTATGGTTATGGCTGTTCGCCCCGCGGAGCAGGTAGTGTGTGAGATGCTTCTTTGCAAGTTGCGAGTGCCGGAACGTCGAGCGGACAGCGCGATTCAGTATTGGGGGTAGTGTACCTCGAGCAAGTAGCGGGAGATCTGGGGTTGATAACGGAGGAAGTATGATCAGTATTGTCGTCCCTATCAAGCAGGTTCCAGACATGGAGCGGGTGAAATTCGATAAGGAGAAGGGCACGGTGGACAGAAGTTCAGCGCCAGGGGAAATCAACCCGTTTGATCTGAATGCCCTGGAGGCCGCAGTCCAAATCAAGGAGAAGCTGGGTGCTACTGTGACCACGGTAAGCATGGGGCCCCCGCAGGCCGAGGCGGCGCTGAGAGATGCACTATCAAGGGGAGCTGATCGTGGCATTCTGCTTGTTGACAGGGCATTCGCCGGTGCTGATACTTGGGCTACTTCCTATACCCTGGCCAGTGCCATCCAAAGACTGGGACAGACTGACTTGATCGTATGCGGAGAAAAAACCGTTGATGGAGATACGGGCCAGGTAGGTCCTGAGATCGCGGAATGGCTCGACATACCGCACGTAGCCTATGTATCTGAGATAAAGAACGTTGGGGAGAAGATGGTAGTTGTCTGTGACATGGAGGGGGATAGGTATTTGATGGAATCGAGATTTCCTCTCCTGATTACAGTAACCAAAGATATCAATTCACCGCGACTTCCGAGCTTTTCCGACAAACTGAAGGCTAGGAAAGCGGAGATTGAGAAATGTACCGCTGAGGAGCTATCCGCCGTGGCCGATGCCAGTAGATTTGGGTTGAAAGGCTCGCCGACTAGGCTCAATAAGGTAATAGTGCCCTCCGAAGAGGGCAGAAAAGGCGAGATCTTCAGGGGTAACCCTGAGGAAACGGCTCTAAGACTTGCGGACGCTCTGAAGGAAGGAGGACTGTCAGAGAACGTAAAATGAAGGACCACAAAGGCGTAATGATCTATGCGGAACAAAGGGGCGGGAAGGTCCATCCGGTCTCGTATGAGCTCCTAGGAAAAGGGAGAGAGATAGCTGACAAACTTAACGTGGAACTCTCCAGCGTTCTGTTGGGCAGTCAGATGGCGGAGGAAGCTCAAGAGCTCATCTACTATGGCGCGGACACAGTATTCCTGTATGATCACGCAGATTTCAGAGAATTCGACCTGATCAACTACAAGCGCAATATTGTCAGGCTCGTAGAGGAGGTCAGACCGGAGATTCTGCTTCTGGGGGCGACTCACCTTGGCAGATCGCTAGGGCCGAGGATCGCCGTGGCACTAAGCACGGGATTGACAGCAGACTGCATTGGCTTGGACATTGATGAGCAAGACAATCTGGTCCAAATCCGTCCTGCGTTCAGCGGCAATATCCTGGCCTATATCAGAACTTCGACAAGGCCGCAGATGGCTACCATTCGGTACAAGGTCATGCAGAAACGAGAGAGGGATCCGGGCAGAAGAGGAGAAGTAGTGAGGAAGGACGTGGAACTTGGAGACCCGCTGTTGGCTCTGGTAGGCAAAGAGAGTTCAAGCGGGGTTAACATAGCGGAGGCAGATGTGATTGTTTCTGGGGGCAGAGGTCTCAAGAAGCCAGAGGATTTCAAGATCCTGGAAGGTTTGGCTGAGGTTCTCGGCGGTGTAATAGGTTCTAGCAGGCCGTTGGTAGACGATGGGTGGATAGGGAAAGAGCACCAGGTGGGATTCAGTGGCAACACAGTCAAGCCCAAGCTCTATGTTGCCTGCGGCGTGTCGGGAAGCCCTCAGCATCTAGCCGGGATGAGGGCCTCCGACATCATTGTAGCTGTGAATAGCGATCCCTCTGCCCCCATATTCAGGATAGCCGATTACGGCGTTGTGGGAGACCTGTACGAAGTGGTACCGAAACTGACTGATGAGCTTAGAAGGAGGCAGTCAGGATGACAAATGTGCAAGAGTTGCAGCGTATAGTGGGAGGGGACTGGGTTACCACCAAGCGGGAGCAGATAGAGAGCTATCTGATGGATGAGGTCTACGTAGCTGTGAGACCGCAGCCCAGCAACGATGTTGTGGTCGTGAAGCCAGCCAATACCGAGGAGATATCGAAGATAATGAAGCTTGCGAACAGGGAGAAGATCCCCGTTTATCCGAGGGGTGGAGGAACTGGATTGTTGGGGGGTGCTGTTCCCACCCAAGACGGCATTGTGCTCTCCCTGGAGAGGCTGGACAGGGTGGAAGAGGTGGACAAGGATAATCTGATGGTGGTTGTCCAGGCAGGCGTTACTCTAGGCGACCTGCTGAAGGCGGTGGAAGATGAAGATCTCCTTTTCCCTCCGCACCCTGGAGACGAAGGTGCGCAGGTCGGTGGCATGGTTGCCTGCAATGCCGGCGGGACGAGGGCAGTCAAGTACGGGGTGGTCAGGAACTACGTGAAGGGGCTCGAGGTGGTGCTTCCCACGGGTGAGATACTGAACATGGGAGGGAAACTGCTCAAGAACAACACCGGCTTGGACCTGATGCACCTGCTGATAGACAGTGAAGGTATCCTGGGCATAATCACCAAGGTGATCTTCCGCTTGTACCCCAGGTTTGCCGGAATAGCAACTCTGGTCGTATCGTGGGATGACCGCCACGCTGCGATACGTACAGTTCCCAAGATATTGCAGAGTGGTGTAATACCACTGGCCATGGAATATGTGGAGCGTGATGTTATTGAGATATCGGCGGAGCATCTTGGTCTGAAATGGCCGGCTGCAAAGGGGAAAGCCCACTTGATAGTGATTGTGTCTGGTTCCAGCGAAGATGACGTTTATTCCCAGTGCCAGCAGATATCCGACGTCTGTCAAGAACATGGGGCAGTCGATACCCTCATTGCCGAGAGGAAAGAAGAGCAGGCTGAGATCCTGAAGATGAGGAGTGAAATATACACACCGTTGAAGTCCCGTATGGCAGACGGACTGGACATAACGGTGCCTCCCGCTAACGTGGGGAAAGTCTTTGATGCGATAGAGGAAATCGCGAAGCGCTTTGGCGTAACTGTTCACACGTTCGGACATGCGGCAGATGGCAATTTGCATCCCAGCATAATGATGGATGCAGTTGAGAAAGGGGTCTTCAAAGAGGTAAAGAAGGAGATATACCGGGCGGCGGCAGATTTGGGTGGAGTCGTGAGCGGAGAGCACGGTGTGGGCAAAGCGAGACTTGGCGAGTTTGACCTATATGTGGATGCGAAGTCCAAGGAGTTGATGAGGGGAATGAAGAGGCTCTTTGATCCCAACAACATATTGAATCCGGGAACCGCCATAATGTGAACAGGGAATTCGAACTTCCATACGGGTGCTCCGTCCTGAAGGCTTCAGTTCCAGAGAGAAACTTGAGCCTCGTCTTGGAGACGGAGGATGTCGAAGGTGCCGAAAACGAGCCTGACCTCATCTTGAAGAGCCTGAGAGCTCCGATAGGGCACTTGCCTCTCCGGGAATCGGTTCGCAAGGATGACCGTGTTGTAGTCATAGTCACGGACAACACGAGGGCGTGTCCTGACGACAGACTGCTTCCGCCGATACTGGCTGAACTGGAGGCGGAAGTACCTCGACAGAACATAACTATAATCGTTGCGCTTGGCTTGCATCCCCCTCTGGGTGGGGAAGAGTTAGTTGCACTACTGGGCAGGGAGATAACCAGAAACTACACTGTTCTGAACCATGATCCAGCACAGACCGTATATCTAGGAGACACTTCTAGAGGGACGCCTGTTGAGATTAACTCCAAGGTAGTGGAAGCGGATTTCCGAATATCTACGGGGTTCATTGAGCCACACTTCTTCGCTGGTTTTTCTGGTGGGAGGAAGAGCATGGCTCCTGGCGTGTTCAGTCTGAGATCGGCCTACAGGAATCACGGGTACAAGATGATAGAACACCCGGGCTCTAGGGCTGGTGTTCTCAGGGGAAATCCGATCCACGAGGACTTGGTGGAACAGGCGCGGATGGCCCAGCTCGATTTCATAGTGAACGTGCTTCTGAATAAGAAGAGAGAGATCACGCATGTGGTGGCTGGCGATCCCGTAAGAGCACACGAAAGAGGTTGTGAGCTAGAAAAGGGCATCGCAGGGGTAAGGGTTGATCACAAGGTGGATATAACGGTCACCACAAATAGCGGAGCTCCCCTCGACCTGGATCTATATCAGAGCGTGAAAGGAATGGATAATGCCTCACTGATAACCCGTGACGGAGGTATCATAATAATCGCCTCCTCGTGCAGCACCGGCATTGGCCCAGAGATATTCAGAGAGTTGCATGCTTCGGCTAGTTCTGCCAAGGAAGTGCTGCAAAAGATAAGGCGCGACGAGCCCATAGGGGTTCAGTGGCAGAATCAAATACTAGCGCGGACTCAATTGAGGAATGATATCTACTTGCTGTCGGATCTCGAAGACCGCCTAGTCAAGGACATGATGATTACGCCAATCGGCACTGTTGAGGAAGGCTTGGCTAGGGCCTTTGAAGTACTGGGGGATGACGCTGAGGTTGCGGTGATCCCGGAGGGCCCGTTGGCTCTCCTCTTGCTGGAGAGTCAAATAATTGGCTGAATCACCGGAGCGGCGCCGTAGGACAAGCGCGAGAGCGCCGTTTTGCATACTGAAAGGGTAAGCACCAGACGGCCAACACGGGATTCTTGCAGGGACATCCTGGTGCTAGCCTAGTTTGGCAGCTTCTTCTCTGACCAGGCACCGCAGCCTCTTGTGGATTTCGAGGGGCCGGGTCATATCTCCTCTTCCGGGGAGCCAGTGAAACCAGGCTCTGTCTCCTTTACCCCCTGCTTTTTCTCTCCGTGCCACCGTCAGTGCGACTGCCCGCCGCTTGCCTTCCTCCCATGCCTCAAGGGCAATCCATAGATCGTCCAGTCTTGCGGAGGCCAGACTCATAGTGGCATGAGGCAGCGCGTATTCGTTGCCATTGAAGACGATGGCCAAACCGCCGGCTTCGTTCACTCTCTGAAGCATCTTGTAGTCGGTTATGCTGTCCCCGATTACCACCCATTTGGGTAGTGGCTTTCGCAATCTGGTGGCGAAATTCTCCAATGCCTGGACCTTGCGCATCCCTCCTACTGGCTTCACCTTAGCTATGATGTCGCCTGAGTTCGTCTTTGGTAGGACTTGTAGGTAGAAATGATCCAGGGCCTGCTGGATCTCGTCATCGGTGCGGAGACTGGAGAACCTGTCTTCCGCCTCCTGGAGCAGCGCCAGATCATCTTTGTTGAGAAGCCGCCGAAATCGCTCCAAAGGAAACGAGGTAGCAGCCACATTCTGGGGTGGGATACCCAGTCTTTCTGTGATGGATAGGGCATACTGTTCGTAGCTAGTGCTGATGCAGAACACTTCCCATCCTCTGGATTTGAGCCTGGCTACTAACTGGAGGGCACCGGAGGTCAATTTGGCCTTTCGCCCCATGTTGGCAATCTGGTTCTCTCTTATCCCGTGACAGGCCAGGAAGGGGGCGGTCAACGCTAACGTATCCCCGGGCTCATAGTCCGCTCTGCCCTGCAGCGTCAGCAAATCATCATACCTGCTGATAACCTCGAAGACCCTGTTGCCGTTGGGGAATAGCCTCATCAATTCGTAGGCGTTGTCCTGGGGAGCTAGAGGACCTTCGAGGTCAAAGCAGATAGGGTTCACTTCACCAGAGTCACACATCAGCCGAGA
>DAOVBS010000097.1 GCA_030670425.1 Chloroflexota bacterium
GCAGAGCACTATTTCCCTGACTTCCACCTCGTCCTGGCAGAAGGTTTTGCCCGAGATGAAAGTACGAAAACCGTGGAAGTGCTCCGCAAGGGCATTCACGAACAACTGGAATCGCCTCCAGAGAGGTTGATCGCAGTTGTAGCTGATTTCACCATTCCAACTGACAGACCAGTCTTCGGTCCCAATGAAATCAGGAGGATTGCGGATTTTCTGGAGAAGCTTATCGAAGAAGACCAGCAAAGTCCGGCAACGGTCCAGCTTAGAATAAATGGAGACCCGGTGTTTCTCAACGAGTTCGTTCAGAGCGTGATCAAGGGCACAGTTGCTGGACTCATTGCTCCTCTCAAGAAGAAAGAGGATGAAGAAATGAGAGAAATCGAAGTAAGGATTCGCCCTCCGGAGTTTCGCCACTGAGCCACGCCGTGCTATAGTAGATGGCTCCGAATCACAGCCGCCGGGCCGTCATCATATGAAGTCCAGCTATCCGTCGCACTGGAACGTTCTGCCTCCTGCACCCGCCGAGTACTTGAATGTCGCCGGCGTCCCTCCTATTGTCGCCCAGTTCCTCTACAATCGCGGCGTCAAGACAGACGCGATCAATGCCTTCTTGACCACCGATGATCAGCTTCAAGCCAGTCCATTCCTTCTTCCCGACATGGCACAAGCGGTGAGCAGAATCTACAAGGCCCTACTGTCAAAAGAGAAGATAGCCATCTACGGAGACCTCGACGTTGACGGAGTCACAGCCACCGCAGTGCTTGTGGAGTCCCTATCACAGCTTGGCGGCAATGTCATCACATACATTCCCGACCGCTTCTCTGAAGGACACGGCTTGAAGTCAGCTGGAATTGAAACACTCCACAGCCAGGGCGCTGGGGTCATCATCACTGTTGATTGTGGCGTCTCAGACATGGCTGAGGCGAAGCAGGCCCAAGATATGGGCATCGACATGATCATCACCGACCACCACAACCCCCTCCCAACCCTGCCGCCAGCAATAGCCGTGATTGACGCCAAGCGAGAGGACTCGCGGTACCCCTTTTCCGAGCTGGCTGGAGTAGGTGTTGCCTTCAAGCTCGCGCAAGCGCTGCTACACAAGCATGCAGAGGCACGACGTCTCACCGACTTGCTGGACCTGGTAGCGTTGGGTACTGTAGCTGACATGGTGTCCCTCACCGGAGAGAATCGCCACTTCGTGAAGGAGGGGCTGAAAGTGATCAACAGCACCAAGCGCGTGGGACTTCGAGAAATGATTCAGATAGCAGGTCTAAGACACGGGCAAGTGGATGCCGAGGACATCTCCTGGGCCCTGGGGCCAAGACTCAACGCTGCTGGCAGAATCGACACCGCCACTACCAGCTACCGCCTGCTTACCACCCAGTCGACAACCGAAGCACGCGCCCTGGCCAAAGAACTGGAAGAAAGCAATAGAGAGCGCAAGAGTCTAGCCAAAGAGGCGTTACGTCAAGCTAAGGAGCACCTGGATGGGAAATTCCATCTTCCTCTGCTTATGGAAAGCGACGAAGACTATCCCGTGGGTGTTATCGGACTAGTCGCTGGCAAGCTGGTAAACGAGTTCTATCGACCTGCCGTCATTGTCAAGCTGGACCGTAAGCTGTGCCGGGGTAGCGGCCGAAGTATTCCCGAATTCAACCTTGTCGCTGCCCTGGCGAAATGCCACGACCTGCTTGCCGCCTTTGGCGGCCACCCCTCGGCGGCTGGCTTTGCCATCGAACCTCAGAACCTGGCGCAATTGGAGGAGAGACTCATGTGCCTGGCAGAGAACCAGCTATCCCATCTGGATTTGCGGCCCAAGCTAGACATCGATGCCGAGGTTCCTCTATCCGCCCTGGCAGGTGACACTCTGAATCTAATGCGGCATCTGGAACCGTTCGGCCAGGGCAATCCGTGTCCTACTTTCCTCAGTCCCGGAGTGGAGGTAATCGAGCACCGCAGTCTCGGCGATAAGGGCCAATGGCTGAGTCTCAAACTCAAACAAGGAGACGTAGTCTGGAGAGCTGTGGATTTCGAATCACAAAAGGGACAGGAGGAAATCACTCCCCTGATAGATGCTGTATACAACATAGGAAGAAATCGGTGGAACGGAGAGGAAGTGCTGGAACTCAGGCTTCTTGACTTCGCTCCGTCTGCCTAGCTCTACGTATTTTCACGACAAGCAAAGGCGTAGCAACTAGCAAGATTATCAGACTGATGACCTGTCCCTGGTGAAGGCCCAACAAGAACGGATCGTTTACCCGGAAAAACCTCAAGGAGAAATCACCAACGGCGTACAGAAGCAGATAGAGAAGGAATATGCAGCCCTTCTCACCGAATCGCCCCCGCAGCCGCCATACAACAGCAAAGACCAGCAAGTTCCACAGCACGAAGTATATCTGGGTCGGATGCAAGGGCACCCCCTTAAGACCGCAGAAGCTGTTGGGGTGGGTGTAAACCACTGCCCACGGCACAGAGCTAGGCTTGCCATAACAACAACCATTTATGACACAGCCAACCCTGCCTATAGCCTGAGCCAAAGGCGCCCCCACGCCAACAGCATCACCAACAATTGCCAGACTTGGCCAGGGAATCCTCGTCACTCTGGCATAGACCCACGCCCCAAGCAGAACCCCAATGACAGCCCCATAAAGGCCAAGGCCAGTGAAGCTAAGGATCTGGATAGGTTCCCCGGGGTGAGTTACCATATGGTCAACGACGTGAACCAGCCTGGAGACGATAAGACCACTAATGACGCCCCAGAGAAAAAGGTTAAGGACAAGCTCCTGTGAAATTTCGAGCCTTCGGGCTTCCCGCAAGAAGACGGCCAACAGCGCCATGACCGCCAGGGCGACCATGATCCCGTACCACCTCACAGAAAGGGGACCAATACTGAAAGCAACAGGATCAATGCCGATCGTCAACATTCAAGCTCTTTCCGCCGGCACCC
>DAOVBS010000076.1 GCA_030670425.1 Chloroflexota bacterium
TCACCATAGCGGATATCGGCACAGGCTGCGGAGCCATCGCCATCAACCTTGCTCTGGCATTCCCCCAGGCGAGAATCTACGCCACCGATATCTCAGCTTCTGCCCTCCAGGTCGCCCGCCTAAATTGCGGTCGCCACGGAGTTGAGGGCCGAGTGGAGCTCCTTCAGGGCAATCTGCTCACGCCGCTTATCGCTAGAGTAGACGCCATGGTGGCCAACCTGCCATATATCAGGAATGGCGAACTGCGAACGCTCGACCCTCAAATACTGGATTTCGAGCCAATTCTGGCTATCGCCGGGGGCGATGACGGCTTGGATACGTTCAGCCTCCTCCTAGCTCAAGTATCAGAGAAACTCAATCCCGGAGGATGTCTGGTTCTGGAGATGGGTCAAGGGCAGGACCAATTATTACGTGCCGCGATTGCTGCCTATTCCCCTCAGGCAAGTGTTGAATTAATCACTGACCTGGCGGGCACCAACCGGGTGCTCTGCGTCCACACCTTCGATAGTAGCAGTCGGCCCACAGCCACGACATAAGGACACCGCACGCCCGTTTCATCGAGGGAAACAGCCGTAGGTGACGCGTTGGTCAAGCTCTCGCGGAGTCTACCACCCTTCGGATCCGCTCAATAGCTATGGCCTTACCGGTGTGGTTGTCAATTTGCACTACTACGGCGTTGAAGTCCACAGGTCCTTTCCCTACCGACAGGCGGCCAGGGATCTGCGTGAGGAAACGCCCTATCACACTGTCTACGTCATCTCCGATGATCGAACTCACAGGTCCCACCATTCCTATGTCAGTAACATATGCAGTGCCGCCAGGCAATATGTGAGCATCAATGGTACCTACGTGCGTGTGTGTCCCCAGCACAGCGCTGACCTGCCCATCAAGATAGCGGCCCATGGCCACTTTTTCTGACGTAGCTTCAGCGTGGAAGTCGACAATAATGGCTCTGGGCTCACCTCCAATCTCGGATAGGAACTTGTCCATAGCACGGAAAGGACAATCGAAATTGCCCATGAAGGTACGACCAATGAGATTGACCACCACGACGTTGTTCTGGCACAGGTAGCCACGCCCGGGACACGCCGGAGGGTAGTTCAAAGGCCGAAGAAGCGGCAGCCCGCCATCTAGATAAGGAATTACCTCCTTGTGATGCCAGATATGGTTTCCTGAAGTGATTACGTCAATACCGAAGTCAAGAAGCTCATGCGCAGTGCTCGGAGTAAGTCCCAAACCTCCTGCAGCGTTCTCACCGTTGGCGATAGCTACGTCGATACTGTATTCGCGACGCAAGTCTGACAGGAGCCTGGTAACTGCAGACCTTCCCGGCTTACCTACGACGTCGCCTATCGCTAGTATGTTCAATACCTGATCTTGCCCAGCTTACTTGGCATAATCCACTGCTGACGTCTGGCGAGCCACCATCACTCTAATCTGGCCTGGATAGGTCAACGTCTCTTCTATCTTCTTGGAAATGTCTCTAGCCAGTCTGACGGTAGTCAAGTCGTCAACCTCGTCAGGCTTCACCAGAACACGTACCTCTCGCCCAGCCTGAATGGCAAACGCCTTTTCAATCCCAGGGAAACTACTGGCTATATCCTCCAATTCCGCAATCCTCTTCAAATACTGCTGCAAAGACTCTCGCCTGGCACCAACACGCGAACCGCTTATGGCATCAGCGGCGGCAACAATGAAACCCATCACACTGGTTGTCGATTCTTCACCATGATGCTCCGCAACCGCCTGAGCTATCTCATTGGACTTGTCCCACTGCTTGACCAGCTTTGCCCCTATCATCGCATGAGGGCCTTCCACCTCATAGTCCACCGCTTTCCCAATATCGTGCAGCAAACCAGCCTTTCTGGCAGTGGCACCATCCACCCCAATTTCTTCCGCCAACATACCCGCCAGGTGTGAGACTTCCAGACTATGAAGCAAGACATTCTGTCCATAGCTGGTGCGAAACCTAAGCTGTCCAAGCAACTTGACCAACTCTGGGTGCAACCCCACCACTCCGGCCTCATGGGCAGCCCGTTCACCTTCACTTCGAATCAGCGCCCCTACTTCGGCATTCGCCTTCCCAACCACCTCCTCAATACGTGCCGGGTGAATACGCCCATCAAGGATGAGCTTGCTCAACGCAACGCGAGCCACCTCGCGTCTCACAGGATCAAAACTAGAAATAGTGACCGTCTCTGGCGTATCGTCAATAATAAGATCAACCCCGGTGGCCTGTTCCAATGCCCGGATATTGCGTCCTTCGCGGCCAATAAGCCGCCCCTTCATCTCATCGCTGGGCAGGGAAATTGCCGATACCGTGGTTTCCGAGACAACATCGGTAGTACAACGCTGGATAGCACTGGCCAGAATACGCTGGGCTCTCTCCTCAGCCTCTTCGCTTATCTTGGCTTCCCATATGCGAACCTGCCGCGATGCTTCCCCTTCGACCTCGCTCTTCAAGCTCTGAAGCAAGCTGTTTCTCGCTTCATCCCTGGACATCTCAGAAAGCGATTCCAGTTGCGCAAGCTGCCTATCCTTGATATCCTGCAGCTCGGCCTTGTGCGCTTCAATCTCGCTCTCTTTTCCATCAAGAGCTCGCCCACGCCGCTCAACGGATTCCAGTTTTCGCTCAGCGGCCTCTTCCCGCTGGCTCAGACGTTTCTCTGCCTGCTGCAGTTGGTGTCTCCGCTCCTTATTGTCAGCATCGGCAGCGCTCCTGACCCTTCTGGCTTCCTCTCTGGCCTCCAGAAGCAGCTCTCTGTGCCTGCGTGTGGCGTCATCTAGTAATCTCTTGGCTTCCTTCCTGGTGCCTAGAATCTGTTGATTGGCCACTATCTGTCTGGCATAGTAGCCGACAAGAGGACCAAGAACAAGGGCAAGTCCGAGCAGAATATATATATAGTCCATTTCTCCTCACTATCAGGTCAGAGTAATCGCGCACGAACATATGAGTCATCGCAGACCAATGTTAACCCTTTGGCAACCTTACGTCAACCAAGGTAGAAGTAGAAGATGGATAGCAGATGGGACAACCAAGAAGGCTTACAGATACTTAACAACTGAATAGTGAAAGGAAGGTAAACATTATCTCTGCAGTAGGACTATACCTACCGACCGACCTAGGATTCATGGCATATTGCCACGAGACTCCCTAGAAAGGAGGTGATTCAGCCACACGTTCCCGTACGGCTGCCTTGTTACGACTTCGTCACAGTCATCAGCTCTGCCCTCGGCAACTGCCATCTTGCACGAAGCAAGATAGCCCGTCGACTTCAAGCATCTCCGACTCCCACGGCGTGACGGGCGGTGTGTACAAGGCCCGAGAACGTATTCACCGCAGTATAGCTGACCTGCGGTTACTAGCAGCTCCGACTTCATGCAGGCAGTTTCAGCCTGCAATCCGAACTTGCGACGCTTTTTTGGGATTGGCTCCGGATCGCTCCTTAGCAACCATCTGTAGCGTCCATTGTAGCGTGTGTGTAGCCCAGGGCATAAAGGCCATGCTGACTTGACGTCATCCTCACCTTCCTCCTTGCTGTACAAGGCAGTCTCCTATGAGAATTTAACATAGGACAAGGGTTGCGCTCGTTGCGGGACTTAACCCAACACCTCACGGCACGAGCTGACGACA
>DAOVBS010000075.1 GCA_030670425.1 Chloroflexota bacterium
CCACTCCAACTGAAGGAGCCCTTTCCCATTCCACAGAGGTTTCAATCGGACCCCGCACTAGAGGATACCAAGAGAATTCTGGAGGCCGTCAAGAGGTATCACAGTGTCTACTGGAAATGCCTCCGGTAGAACCAGGCGAAACGCGTACAACAACATCGCTGCCCGACTACGGAAAGTGAGCGAAACCAACCATCGCGCGTTTATGTCTCTATGCTATAATGTTGATATGTATCTGTGGGGAGGTGAATATGCCTAGAGGAACCAGGATAACTGTGGACCTGGCTGACGAGGAGCTTCTCAAGCGAATAAAATTCGCGGCTATCGAGCAAGGCAAGCCCCTTCGGGAAATCGTTATCGAAGCGCTAAGACTATGGCTCGAAAGAGGGAAGGCCCCAGGAGGGAAGGATTTCCAGGCGATGATACAGGCTTTGAATGAGTACCACAAGGCAGACGGAGGGGCCGACCAATCGAGGTAGCTACCCTAGAATGCCAGAGAAGGGGAGCGTTTTTCCATTGCTATTGCCAGGATCATCGATCACAGAGTATCAGAAAGCAACTGCAGCAACGCGACAGGACAGGTTGTGCAACGAGGCCAAGCCTCTTCTATGCTAGAATGTAGTTCCACCCCCAGTAATCCGGGGAGTCGCTGACCGAACGATTATCCGAGATGACGAGAAAGGAGACAGAATGAAGATCGTACGCTTCGCCAGCAATAGAGCAATCAAGTACGGCATGCTCAGAGGAGATGAAATAACAGCAATGGAGGGCAGTCCTTTCACTTACCTGAGAAGACCTGGTGGTTCCCCTCCACTGACGGACAGGATATACAGTCTGAAGGATGTAAGGCTCCTTGCCCCCTGCCTCCCATCAAAGATAGTGGCAGTGGGACTGAACTACAGGAAACATGCCCAGGAAAGGAACGTGCCGATCCCAGATCACCCTCTCATCTTCTTGAAGCCTTCGACCTCTGTCATTGGAACTGAGGGCAAGATCGTCTACCCCAGAGCGTCGAAGCGTGTGGACTATGAGGGTGAACTTGCTGTAGTCATAGGGAGGAAAGCCAAGGCAATAGATAGGGCGGGAGCCAAGGAATACATCCTGGGGTACACCTGTCTCAATGATGTTTCTGCCCGACAAGAAATGGCGGATGACGCTGGCCAGGTGAGTCGCTCCAAGAGCTATGACACCTTTGCACCAATGGGACCATGGATAGACACTGATGTCTCTCCCGACAACCTCAAAATCGAAACCTACCTGAACGGTGAGGTCGTGCAGTCTGCAAGGACGAATGATCTCATTTTCCCAGTTGATCTATTGGTGAGCTTCATCTCCAGTGTTATGACGCTCCTGCCGGGCGATGTGATCTCCACAGGGACTCCTTCAGGGACGGGCACTCCTGAGGGACCGGGGGCCATGAAGCCTGGTGATGTTGTGGAAGTGAGGATTGAGGGCATAGGTACTCTGAGGAACTACATAGTAGAAGAGAAATGACCACCGGGCCTGATGCCGTACGGTTCAGGGCACGTGACTTGGGAATTGAACCCGGCATATACCCGCCGGGCAAGCACAACGCAATAACCGATGTTCACGGGGTCTTGGTTGGACACAAGACGGTATGGAAAGACCCTCCCGCGGTGCCCACAATCTCACACAGAGTGAGATCGGGGGTGACAGCGATTCTCCCTCACAGCGGCAACATATCTCAGCAAAAGGTCCCTTGCGCCATCTATCTGGGCAACGCGTTCGGCAAACTGGCCGGATACACGCAGGTCAAGGAGCTCGGCACCCTCGAGACACCTATCCTGTTGACTAGCACTTTGAACGTCTCCAAGGTCGCTGATGCTTTGATAGCCCATACGCTGAGACTGGCTGGAAACGAAACTGCCGACTCCATAAATCCAGTAGTAGGGGAAACAAACGACGGAGAGCTCAGTGACTCCAGATCAAGGCCAGTGGAAGAAAAGGACGTATTCGATGCCCTACGGGCGGCAAGGGGAGGGCTGGTTTTGGAAGGGTCAGTGGGGGCAGGAACAGGTACCCGTTGTCTCGGCTGGAAGGGAGGGATAGGAAGTGCATCAAGGGTATTGCCGCCCAAAGCGGGAGGATATACCGTTGGGGTGCTGGTTCAGACAAACTTCGGGGGGCTGCTGACGGTGAATGGTGCTCCAGTTGGCAGAGAACTGGGAAGATTTTCATACAGCTATGAATTGTCTCACGAGGCTGGCAGTTGCATGATTGTAGCCGCGACAGATGCACCTTTGTGCTCACGGAACCTCGAGAGGCTGGCTAAGAGAGCGGTGTACGGGCTAGTTAGGTGCGGCTCATACAGCAGCAATGAAAGCGGCGATTATGCCATAGCCTTTTCAACAGCATACACCATGCCCTACACCGAGCCGGTGCAGCTTCTCAACAATGTTGCCATGTCTCGCTTGTTCCTGGCAATTGAGGAGGCGACAGAGGAGGCCGTCTTGAATTCGATGCTTCAAGCAACGACAGTCACCGGCAGAGACGATCACAGCTCAGAGGCCATCCCCCTGGTAGACGTGATAGGAGTATGTGAGAAGTACAACAGCCTCTTCTGGCACTCAAAGGTAGCCCCATGGGCACCAACGACCAAAGAGGGGACAATCGCGGACGGTGGCAGAAGATTGAAACAACTGATGGAGCACGTTAGCTCCGCACATATATCCCACGAGGTGAAGTCCCGTCTGCTTGCGAAGCTGAACGGCGCCATCGAGAACAACTCCGATGCCGGTAGCCTCACACAACAAGGAAGGGAACAGCAAGCCAACGAAGCGTTGCTCACATGCTCAAGCAAGATAAAGATGTTCACGAATGAACTGGCGACTGAAGGCTTGATAACGGAGCCGTACGCATCTCTGTTCGCTCTGTATGCAAATCTTGGGGAGTGGATCTGTCAGAAGGCAAGAGCAATCTAGGTTGAGTAGGAACCTAGTTGCCGTGCCCATCGCATGGGAGCCGCCGACAGATGAATTCTCCGCTCTATCCCGAGCCGGCAATGTCAGGCTTGGGCTGGCCTTACCCAAAACATAAGGAGGCAGGAAATGGCAGTAGCAGAGATAACCATAATTCCTTCGGGCACAGGGACTTCGTCGGTCAGCACGTATGTAGCCAAGGTGCTCAAGGTTTTGCAGCAGGAAGAGGATGTCAAGTATCAGGTGACTTCGATGGGAACGATCGTGGAAGGCGATCTGGACAGAATCCTGCTACTAGCGAAAAAGATGCACGAAGCGGCTTTCGACGAGAGCGTTCGCAGAGTGGTGACTTTGCTCAAGATCGATGACCGCAGAGACAAACCCCTATCTATGGAAGGCAAACTGAGTTCAGTGATGGACAAGCTAGACCATCAGTCTTAGGCGACAGGGCTTGCATGCTCTGTTTTGCACTGCTTCGAAGCCTGGTGTTACAATGCCCAGCGTATGATGCTTCGAGGTCACACGATTGAGGAAGCCATTGCCAGTGGTGGAACAGCCCTCCAGGCCTCGAACCATGTCTGGATTCAGCTATCTAGTACCGAACAGAGCTCCCTTCTTCGTATGACTTCTCCTGTCGAAGAGGCTTAAGGTGGACTCGGTGTGGAGAGCAAGTATCGCAAGCAAGTCCGACACGCTGGCCCGAAACAACACGGAGATCGTGCCAAGGAGCTGTAGACGCTGATGTCATCAGCAGAATACATGAAGTGCGCCCTTTCCCTAGCGGAGCTAGCGAGGGGATACGCCAGCCCAA
>DAOVBS010000089.1 GCA_030670425.1 Chloroflexota bacterium
ATAACGTCGACTACCGACGGGTGGACATGACGGGCACCGAAGCTGATGATAGGGAACCCTCGGGCGGCATCGACGCATTCCCGGGCGGCGGTGGCCCAGCCGCTGCAACTGGCAAGGATGCCTAGGTAGCTGGTCTCGTAGGTCCCGTAGCTCTGGTAGGGAGCTCTTATGCGCAACACCACCTCTTTCTGGGCAAAAGCCTCACCTTCTGCTAAGGCCCAGACCTCTGAGCTGTTTTCGGGCAGCACCTTCTCCAACAGTGTCTTGACTTCCTTCATGCCGCACAGGACACCGGCGCTCCTGGGAAATACCTGCATTGTGGCTACGGGGTTGACGCCCTCTTTCTTGAGTATGTCCACCGTGCGGGGAAAGTAGATGTCCGCAGTTTCTCCAGTCAACCAGGAGTGAGGGATGTCGAATGTCGGTTCGGGCAGCTTGGGTTCAGCTCTAACGAGCCTGGCTCCCAGTACCTTTTCCATGTGTTCCAGAGCAAAGGCGTGAGCTTTCTCGTCGAAGGATGCAACGCAGTTGATGGGCACTTCTACTTCGTAGCCTCGGTTTCTGGCATCCGCCACGGTATGCAGGACACAGATATCCGTGCATACGCCACAAACGACCAGTGCCTCAGGATCCAGTTCCTTCAGCTTCCTCTCGAGGGTGGTATCATAGAAGCCGCTGAAGTGCTTCTTGTGGATCATCTCTGCCTGGTACCCGGCAAGCTCGGGGATGAGTTCAGCCTCAGGGGTTCCCTCAATGCAGTGAGGAGTAAACAGCTTGAACTCGGGGTCATCTGCGGCATGGTGGTCGCAAATGTGGAATGCCGCTGCGCCCTGCTTTGACTCTTGTTCTAGCAGCTTCTGGATATTCGAGATGATCCTACGGGCCCTTGAGCCGCAGTAGAGAGGATGGCCTTCTTCCAGAAAGCCACGCAACATGTCTACTACGAGTACCGCCTTGGCCATCACTCAACCGGGATCCAACTGCTTGCAGGGCTACACCGGAGGCCCTAGCTTACTCTATTTCCGGATTCCAGTCCAGGCGTAAGCAAGTAGATGGAGTCCACCTTGACGACAACCGCAGCCCTGGGGTTCAGCTTGGGCGATTTGCCCTGGACCCACTTGACACCATCTTCGAAGATCTCGCCTGCAGTCTCGATTCTGGCCTCGCCTTTGAACTGGTATCCTTCCGAGGGCCCCTGCCGCCAGACTGATATTGCCACCCTTGGATTTGCCCTTATGTTCTCCATCGTCTTCCTGAGGAAGTTATCCATCAGGAGTAGCTCATCGTCGGACAGCACCCTGGCGAAGGTCATGGGAACCACGTTAGGCTCGCCGCTCGCAGTAGCAGTGGCTACAACAAACGCCGCCGCTTTCTCGGCAACCTCTCTCATCTGCGCGGTGATTCTTGCCATTTCTGCCTCCTTGCCTCAATGCCTGAAGTGGCGGGTGCCGGTGAATACCATGACCGCATTGTATTTGTCGGCTACCTCGACTACGTCATCGTCCTTCACCGAACCGCCAGGCTGGATAATAGCGCTAACTCCGCCTTTCAGTGCCAGTTCAGGGCCATCAGGGAACGGAAAGAAGGCATCGGATGCCAGGACACTGCCCTTGGCCTCCTCACCGGCTTTCTTCAGAGCCAGTTCAACGCTCACCACACGAGAGGGTTGCCCTGCTCCCATGCCCAGTAGCTTCTTGTCCTTGGCGATCACTACAGCATTCGACTTGATGGCCTTCACAGCCTTCCAGGCGAAGACGAGGTCAGACAGTTCCTTTTCTGTGGGTTGGCGCTTGGTGACTGTGCGAGGTTGAAGCTCTGACTCGGTGAAGAAATCTGGCGTTTGGGTTAGAAAACCACCCCGGACGCAACGGAAGTCAAGGTACTGCGCGGGCAGGCTCGACATCGGGATTTTGACCAGACGCAGGCTCTTCTTTCGCCCCAGTAGCTCCAGAGCCGCGCTCTCGTAGTCCGGCGCGATAATGGCGTCATAGTGAGACTTGTCTATCTCCTGTGCGGTGGCCGAATCGATGACCTGGTTGCTGGCCACGACGCCGCCAAAGGCAGCTACAGGGTCTCCAGACAGAGCCCGCAGGTAGGCTTCAGCCAGGTTATCGCTGCAGGCAAGTCCGCAGGGGTTGGTGTGCTTCATTACAGCAACCGTAGGCTCAGAGAAGCTGCTGAGTACGTTCAAGGCGGCATCGAAATCGAGCAGATTGTTGAATGAGATCTCAGGACCGCCAAGGTGAACCAGCGAGGCAAAGCCAGCCTGCGGTTGCCTGACGTCCTGCTCTACGTAGAAGGCAGCATTCTGGTGAGGATTCTCACCGTAGCGGAGGGCGTAGGCCTTCTTCAGTGCTATGGTCATTTCTTCAGGTAAGTCTTCTTCCCTCAAGTACTGGGAGATAGCGGTATCGTAGATGGCCACATGCTGGAAGGCTTTCTGAGCCAGCCTTTTCCGTCCCTCTATGTCCATGGGTCCCTGGCGCAGCTTCTGCAGAATCTGGTCGTAGTCCGCAGGATCCACGATTACCAGAACCGAGAAGAAGTTCTTGGCTGCTGAGCGGATCATAGTGGGCCCGCCAATATCAATGTTCTCCACTGCCTCGTCCAGGGTGACCCCTTCCCTGGTCACCGTTTCAACGAAGGGGTAGAGGTTCACTACCACCAAGTCTATAGTGCCGATGCGATTCTGGTCCAGTTCAGCCAGGTGCTCGGGTAAGTCACGCCTGGCCAGAATACCACCATGCACCGCCGGATGCAGGGTTTTCACTCTGCCACCCAGGATTTCGGGGAAACCCGTGAGCTCTGAGATGCTGTGGACCTTGATTCCCGATTCCTCCAGCGATCTCTTGGTGCCGCCGGTGCTGAATACCTCGATGCCCAGTTCTCGCAGGCCTTGGGCGAAATCAGCCACGCCTGATTTGTCTGAGACACTTATTATGGCTCGCATAGCTCCTCCTTCAGTCTATGACTACCCTTTCTTCTCCCTTTGTCTCTACTACTTCACCGATGACCCTCGCCTGGGGCAGCGCCTTCTTGATTCTCGTTGTATCCTGATCTGAACATATGACCGTCATGCCTAGTCCCATGTTGAATACCCGGTACATCTCAGCCTCCCCCACGCTGCCGGTCTTCTGCACCAGCCCGAAGATAGAGGGGATATCCCAGGAACCATTGCCAAGGCGGGCAGCGAGGCCTTCAGGCAGAATACGAGGTATGTTCCCGACAAACCCACCGCCGGTGATATGGGCGAGGCCCTTGATGAGGGGCAGGAGTGGCTTGAGCCAGGAGTAATAGCAGCGGTGGGGCAGCAATAGCTCCTCCCCCAGGGTTTTCCCCAGTTCGGCGTGG
>DAOVBS010000059.1 GCA_030670425.1 Chloroflexota bacterium
TCCTTGAACTCCGTAGCCAGTTGTGCGGCCAGCGTCTTGTTATGGCAGATGACCAGCGCTGGCCTTTGCACCCTCTCAATCGTGTTGGCCATGGTGAAGTTCTTGCCGCTGCCCGTAACGCCGAGTAGAGTCTGCTCCCGATACCCCTTCTCCAGCCCTTCGACCAGCCTATCCACTGCCTGGGGCTGGTCACCAGTAAGGGGAAAAACAGAGACTAACTTGAATTCAGACATTGCAGACTATCCACCACAACCAGAGGCTGCACCTCGCGTCTACCACCCAACCACCAGCAGTATCAACGCGCCAATCGCAGTCCACCACATTCGGCTGCTGCCAGCGGCTTCTCTGGCAAGGCGGGCGATCCTCCAACCTCACGGCCACGCCCGGCCCCCAGCGTCACTACCAGCAAGAGTAACTGCCCGCTCACTCTGTGGCCAAATGCTGCAACGCCAGCCTGACCTTATCCTCCAAGCTCACCTCGCTGCGAACAGGGAGGGTGGAGACAGCTTTGCTGGCCTCCTTCAGAGAGTAGCCCAAGCTGGTCAAGGCAGCCATGACATCCTCGTCTTCTACACCTAGAGGCAACACAGCCTCCCTCCATTCCTTTTCCAGTTTCCCTTTCAGTTCAACAATCAACCGACTCGCCATTTTCTTCCCAATGCCGGGCACCTGACTGATTATCTCCGCGTAGCCGCTCGTGATAGCCACCACCATTTGCTCAGGGCTCAAGGCAGAGAGCAGCGCCAAAGCTACCTTAGGCCCGATCCCAGAGACAGAAATAAGATTCCTGAACAAGGTCAACTCCTGTTCAGAGCCAAAACCATAAAGAGCGACGTTGTCCTCCCTCACATGTAGATGGGTGAAAAGGGAAACCTTATCACCAGGAGTCCCCAGTTGGCCCAAAGTCGAGCCAGGGACGCGGACTTCAAAGCCAATCCCTCCCACCTTCACGATAGCTGAATCGGGCCCGCGGTATTCCAGGGTTCCCTCAAGAGTAGCTATCATGCTAAGTTCTCTCGGCTAGCCACTGATTCACTCGACCCTGCTGAATGTGGCAAATAGCCACAGCCAGAGCATCCGTGGCATCGGTGGGCTCAGGTGCACTGGACAGATTGAGCTGGATTCTCACCATTTCGCGGACTTGCTGTTTGTCGCTCCGCCCGTAGCTGGTTATCTGCTGCTTCACCCGGGCCGGCGAGTAATAGTACACCGGTAGCCCTTGACTGACTGCTGACAGGATAGCCACCGCCTGCGCTCTTCCGATAGAGAACGCTGACCTCACGTTCCGGCCAACAAAGGGTTCCTCAATCGCAGCCTCGCTCGGCCTGTGTTTTGCAATGACTTCAGTGAGTCCACGGTATATGCGCTGTAACCTTTCCTCCACAGGAATCTGAGAGGATAATCTCAACACCCCACAGTCCACCATCCTCATCTCATCATCAACATCCACCACACCCTAGCCCAGGCTCACCGTTCCAGGGTCAATGCCAAGAACACGCATTTCGCTATGCCCGGCTGCGCAATCTCTCTAGGGCGGCATCGGACAGATCAACATTGGAGTAGACGTGTTGCACGTCGTCCAGCTCTTCCAAATCGTCAAGAAAGCCCAGGGTCTGATCCACCTTGTTGTCCTCCAGCAGCACTGTAGTCTTCGGCACCAAGGAGATCTCCGCAGACGCTATGTGGCTAGCTTCCTCGACTCTCTTCCTCACTTCCTCCATGACACCGGGCTCAGTATAGATCTCCAAGTAGCCCTTCTCCGTCTTCACATCTTCAGCGCCAGCGTCAATCGCCAGCAATGCCAGTTCCTCCGCATCCGATGCGTCACCCTCCACAGTCACCACTCCCCTGCTCTCAAAGAGCCACGCCACGCACCCATTCTCACCCAGGCTACCACCGTGGCGCACAAAGAGCCGCCGGACATCCTGAATGGTGCGATTACGGTTATCCGTCAGGGCCTCCACCAACACCGCCACTCCGTTTGGACCGTATCCCTCCAGTGTCACCTCAGCCAACTCAGATGCTCCGCCTTCACCACTGCCGCGCTTTATGGCCCTTTCAATACTATCAGAGGGCATATTGTTGTCCCGAGCTCTCTGAACCGCCAGGCGCAACTGGAGGTTGCTTTCCAGGTTGCTCCCGCCCTGCTTGACCGCAATTATGATCTCGCGAGCAAGCTTGGTGAATAGCTGTCCCCGCCGGGTATCTGCAACCCCCTTCTGCCGCTTGATCTGCGACCACTTCGAATGCCCTGACATACTGACTCCCAAGTCAATTCTAGCACTGCCAGCTCAAGGTGGTAAAGCCCAAATAGACCATACCTGGATTTCCTGCTATATTAGGTCGCAATGTCCAAGCTAATCCCCTCAGGCACAGTCACCTCGGTCCCTGGTTTTCTGGCTGGGGCGGTTCAGGCCGGGATACGAACCCCGAACGAGCTTGACCTGGCCATCCTCTACTCTGAAGTTCCCTGTGTTGCCGCAGGCGTCTTGACCACCAACCGAGTCAAATCGGCCCCGGTCATCCTGTCTCATCAACACCTGTCAAACAGCCAAGCCCAGGCAATTGTAGCCAACTCGGGCTGTGCTAACGCCTGTGTTGGTGAGCAAGGACTGGCTGACGCAGCCGAAATGGCAAGCCTCACAGCCACGAAACTGAAAATCCCTATGGCTGCAGTCCTCGTAGCAAGCACCGGCGTGATTGGGACACCATTGCCTATGGACTGCATACGCCATGGGATCAAGAAAACAAGGCTTGGCCCACAGGGGGGTCACGACTTCGCCAGGGCGATAATGACGACGGATTCCAGACCCAAAGAGGTGGCAGCCCACCTTGACACAAGGGGAAGCAAGGTGACTATCGGTGGGGTAGCCAAAGGCTCAGGTATGATCCATCCCAACCTGGCCACAATGCTTTGTTTCATGGCCACCGACGCCTTAGTCGATAGCGCTTTTCTCCGATCAGCATTGAGGGAGGCGGTGGACATCTCCTTCAATATGGTCAGCGTTGATGGCGAAACCAGTCCCAGCGACTCTGTGTTTCTGCTGGCCAATGGTCGGGCTGGCAACGAGACAATCGGCTTCAGCAATGGGGAGGCCTTCAAACAAGTTCTGAACGAGGTTTGTGCTCATCTGGCCAAATCCATAGCGCAAGACGGCGAGGGCGCAACAAAGCTTATCGAGGTCACAGTAGAGGGCACACGACATCAGGCAGAGGCTCGCCAGGCTGCCAGGACCATTGTGAGTTCGCCCCTAGTGAAGGCAGCAATCCACGGCAGTGATCCCAATTGGGGCCGTATCGTCTCCGCCCTAGGGCGAAGCGAAGTGGAAATGGCCGAAGAGAAACTGGACGTCTATTTGAACGGCGTCCAGGTCATGAAACAGGGACGTTCTATTCCTTTTGACAAGGCGATAATGCAGACATCTCTGCAAAGCGACGAAGTATCGATCGAACTGCAACTCAACCTGGGAAATAGTAAAGCTACTGCCTGGGGCTGTGACCTGTCCGAGGAGTATGTTACCATAAACAGCGCTTACACAACGTAGATGCAGAGGGTTATAGTAGTCAAGATAGGCGGCAGTACACTGGGCAGCCATGACACGACCCTGGAGGATTTGGTGCTGCTGCAACAGAAGCAGCTATCGGTAGTTGTAGTTCACGGTGGCGGGCAGCACATTTCCAATTGGTTTTCGAAGATGGGTATTCCGACCAGGTTTGTGGATGGGTTGAGGGTGACTGATGCCGAAGGTCTGAGAGTAGCAACCGCAGTACTAGCAGGACTGGTCAACAAAGAACTGGTGGTAGCTATCCAGGCTCTAGGAGGAAGAACAATAGGGCTAAGTGGCACCGACGGCAATTTGCTCCGGGCACGCGTCAAGAGCCGTGAACTGGGATTTGTCGGTGAGATCGTGAACGTCGACGCTACCCTACTGAACCTCCTGATAAGAGAAGGATTCATGCCAGTGGTGGCACCGATATGCTCAGGCGCGGTCAATAGCGATATGACGTTGCTCAACGTCAACGGAGATGCTGTGGCGGGAGAAATTGCCGCGGCCACAAGCGCTGACAAGCTTGTCTTCCTCACCGACGTTGATGGTATCCAAGATGAGTCAGGCAACACCATACCCAGGCTCACCGCTGCCGAGGCAAGGAACCTGCTGTCCTCTGGCACAGCCTCGGGCGGAATGGTGCCCAAGGTAGAAGCGTGCCTCCGGGCGCTGACACACGTGAGTGAGGCACGGATTATCAACGGCAGGGTATCTCACGCCCTGCTCAGCGAAATTGCGAATGGCGTCGGAGGTACTACCGTTGTCCCAGACTAACTGGCCTGAGCTGGAGCAGAGACTGTTTCTCAGCACCTTCAAGCGTTTCCCTGTTACCCTAGTTCGAGGCCAGGGTACTCAAGTGTGGGACGACCAAGGCAGGGAATACCTTGACCTTGTTGGCGGCTGGGCGGTAAAT
>DAOVBS010000023.1 GCA_030670425.1 Chloroflexota bacterium
CCCACCCCCATCCTAATCATCCTCTTCCTCATCCTCTTCCCGTTCCTCCTCTTGCTCCCAGATAGGTTCAGTGAAACGATCAATGAACGCCGCCGTAGCCTGCTTCGCCATCATCTCCATCTCGTCTTCCGATCGCTTGGCCAAGCTGCTGAGTTCGGTCAGGTCAATCTCGATTCCCAGCATCTTGCTCAACACCCTGAGCACAGCTAGAGAGGCTCCAGGATTGGCCATTTGCGTGGCATAGCTTGGCACCTCGCCCAGCAGACAAACGCCTTCGATATCACGCTCCTTGGCCATTCCCAGTACCAGCCCGTTTAGCCCTGCAATGCGCACGTCGCCTTTAAGAACGACATCGTATCGGGATATGTCGCTGAGCAGTTCCCTCTTGGTCACCACACCCCAGACGCTTGATTTCTCGCTATAATGCATCCGCGTAATGGCGGCGGCACAACTGTATATCCTTTCCACCTTGAACCTCCTGGCCACATCCAGAACGCAGTTCACCATATCATATCCCTTGGAAGCAGGCTGTTCCTCGCCGATGAAGAGGAGCAGCTCCTTGCCGGCCTCCTTACCCCGCCAATAGTAGAACTTGCTCTCAGGAAAGCGAGGTTTCTCCACAACGTTATCTTCCACCATAACACCCACAGGCTCAAAGAAATTCACTGGGTCGATCTCACCGATTTCCACCGCCCCCAGCATATCCTTCAAATACCTTGCTACAATCAAAGAGACGTTGCCAATCCCTGGCCACGAAGCCAGCATGGAAGCGCTCCTGGGGCGCGGATACCTGTAGAGCCTAAAGAGATTGTCCCGCTTCCTGCTCGCAGCCTGCATTTCCTCACCTCCTATCACTTCGCCGACACTGACAAGGAAGGACACCATAAACAGGGACACCGCGTAACCCCATCAACCCACCGCGCCTCACTCCCCACAGCAAGGGATTGCCTCAGAACCTGATAGATATTCCCCGCTATCATGGTATCCTTGACCCGACCGATTATCTCCCCGTTCTGCACCTTGTATCCCAGCAAGACATTGCCGCCGAAGTCGCCACCCAGAAGGTTGCCTTGGTCCGCTCCTATGAGGCGCTCCACGACCAGACCTTCGTTCATATCCTCCACCATGCTATGAAAAGGAACCCCTCCCTCCGGTATCACCAGGGAACTGGTGGCCGGTCTTATCTGCCCAGTGCCACCTGCTCTTCTGCCGCTCCCGGTGCTCTGGACTCCCACCAGACCCGCCGTCTGCAAGTCATAGAAGAAACCACAAACCACCCCGTTCCTGACAAGGGGCACCTGCCGACTGCGAACTCCTTCGTCATCGCAGGGGGAGCTCCTCAGGCAGTAATCCAGTGTAGCATCATCGCACAAGCTAAACGCAGAGTCAAAAACCTGCTCTCCCAGCCTTCCCTTCAAAGGCGAACTGCCCTCGAGGACCATCTTGCCGTTGAAAGCCAGCGCCATTGGGCCTAGCAGGGCACTGGCCACTCCACGAGGGGTAAAGAGCACTGGCAAAGGCCCGGTAGACACGGTGGCTTTGCCTTCAGCCAGTTCTAGCTGCTCAACTACCCTGTCAGCCACCAGTCCCATGTTGTCAGGCAATCGGCAGGAGTCTAGGCTATCACCAACAAAGAGCATATCAGTGTCCCGGATCAGTACACCCTCCAGGCCAATGACCAGGAAGCTCCTGTCATAGTCCACCTCAGCTCCCTGAGAATTGACTATCTGGACCGAGCTGGTTCCCCTGGTAACCTCGACATCGCACACAATGTCAGGACTGTGTTCCCTTACCCTGGCGATAAGCTCATTGCCGAGTTCAATCATACTCTCCACCGGCATCCTTGCCACCCGGTGGTCAAAGACAGCCACTCCAGGGTAGTCCGTCAGGGGAGGAAACTGGAATCTGGCCGGCTTTCCAAAGCGGGACGTTTCCACAGCCATGTCAATCAGTCTTCTCAACCCACCCTCGGCCCCAGGCCCAGAGGGAAGCGAGGAGTATGGACCACTGGCCGCCGAGAAGCCAATCCTAGCTTCCCTGACAACTCGTAATGCAACGTTGGCACTCTCCCTGGTATGAACCCCCTTCAATCTGTTGGCCTCAAATTGAACGGCCGTTTCGTGAGAGGACAGCCAGAAGACCTCAGCCTGCTCGGCTACCTTTCGCGCAGAATCCATGAGTTGCTCAGCCAAAGGCTGTTCCACCTATCTTCCTCCGATCAAGCAATGGCGAATCCTGATATGTGGGCTCCCGTTGGAAACGGGCAATGGAGACTGGCCGCCCTTGCCGCAACCTCCACCCTGGTTCATCTCCAGATCATCGCCAACGGCATCTATGTTGTTCAGGGTAACGAAGACGTTACCAGTCAACACCACCGGCCGCAGCAGTTCCGCCAGTCTCCCGTCGCGTATCATATAGGCTTCCCCTGCGGAAAAAGTAAACATCTCCAGGCTGGTCTGCCCTCCATACCAATCCTTCACGTACAAGCCCTTCCTGACACCGCTGAGCATCTCCTCAAAAGACATATCGCCGTTCTCGATGAAGGTATTGCTCATGCGCACAATGGGAGGAAAGCGGTAGCTGATGGCACGGGCATTTCCCGTCGGCTTCTCCCCCATCTTGACCGCCGTTTCCCGAGAATGCAGCCTGCCGACCAGTACGCCCTCACGAATAAGGCAGGTTCGACACGCCGGCATTCCTTCATCGTCATACTGGTAGCTTCCTCTCAGGCCAGGAACGGTGGCATCATCAACGATATTAAGATGCCTGCCACCGAACGTACGCCCCAGGGTCATGATGTCCAGCAACCCCTGGTTCTGATACACGAAATCGGCCTCTGACAGATGTCCAAAAGCCTCGTGCGCGAAAACCCCCGCCAGGACAGGGTCCAGGATAACGGTATATTCGCCGCCCCTTACCTCGGGAGCGGAAAGGAGAGCCGCCGCGAGCCCGGCTGTTTCTCTCACCCGCTCATGCAAACCCTCTATTGCCGAGAAATCCCCGTTGCTGCCCAGGCTCAATCCTGCTTGCTGAACCTCATTGTTCTCCCGAGCTATGGCAGTCAACCGCAGAGTGAGGTCTGGCCTATCCTGCTCTATGTAGCTGCCCTCTGAGTTGGCGAAGATCGCCCTTCGCTTGGCATCGCGGTAATCGATCCTGGCGTTCTGGATCCTGCCAGTACCCAAGATAATATCATTGTACTCATCAAGCACTCGTTTCTTCCGCTCCAGCGGCAGGCTCGCTGCATTCCTCCTTTCAGGTTCGGCCGAGCTGCCCACCACTGCTTCCCCTGGTACGAGCGGCATAGCTTCCCCACTGGCCAACCTGGCCTCCTCTACCGCCAGAGCAGCCTTGTCCCACAAGTCGTCAAGGTGCTCAAAGCTGACGAACCCCCAGCCCCCGTTGACCAGTGCCCTGACATTGCCGCCGCACGAGCGAGTCCTGTGCACCTCCTCCAGGGTGCCATTCTGGTAGCGAATCTGGGTGGTCTCGCTCTCCTCGAGGTGGGCCTCAACATAGTCAGCATCGTGTCCACGCAGAGCATTGGCCAGTCGTTCACGCATCAGATCTCCTCTGGCAACAGGAACAGGCAATTAGACTTTTGGCGGCCCTCATTATATACTCTCCCTGACTATTTCTTTAACATGAGTAGAGGACTATTCGTACTGAGGGTGAGCGTTGAAAACGAAATAAGGAGGGCTTGTGGATGAGGTCAAGTCTCATCGGGAAAATCGACAAAGCCAAAAGATATGCTCAAGAACCCGGCCGTGTAACTCTATCAAATCTCACGGCCGATTTTCATGGGGAGAACGCCAACCATAAGATCAGCTACGCCGAGGGAAAATGGCGGTGTAGCTGCGATTTCTTCTCCCAGTGGGAAACATGCAGCCATGTGATGGCATTGCAGCTGATGCTGGCCAACGAGTTGCCCAAGGAAGCTCTTGCCTCTCCTCTGACAGATCAGTCCTTGGAGAAGTAGCTCAGGGCCTCGGCCACGATAAACAGAGAACCAGCAACGCAAATCAAGTCCTTTCGATTAGCCACCGATAGACTCCGGCGTAGAGCCTGAGCTACGTCTTTACACAGCTCCGCAGTGACGCCCTGTCCGATGAACTCAGCGGCCACCGCCGCAGCCGAGGCGGCGCGAGGGTGCGAGGAACTGGTAGCGAGCACCCTTGGCGAAAGCGGAATCAACTCCTTCACCACCCCTGAAATGTCCTTATCGCAAGACGTCCCCACAATGAGGAAGAACCGGGAGTAGTCGAAGTATGCCCTGATGCTCTCCACCAGCCTTCTTGTCGAAGCCACATTGTGAGCGCCATCAACCAGCACTATGGGGTCACGGCCCAGAATCTGAAAGCGGCCGGGCCACTCAACTCGAGAGAGCCCCCGAGCAATGCTCTCTTTGGAAACGTCGAACCCCAGGGAAGCCAGTACCTCCAGCGCAGCCACGGCGGTGGCACCATTCTCAATCTGGTAATCACCCAAGAGACGCGTAGTAAGGCGATGAGTGCCCATCTTCCCCTCGACCTCGAAAGTTTGACAGGAAAGGCTGCTGGCTTTCTTGCTCCAGGTAACATCCCTGCCCACCTGAACGAGCCTCGCTCCTCGCTGACGGCAGACATCACTGATGACTGGAATCACCTCCTCCTGTTGGGGAGAGCTCACCACTACGCTGCCGGGCTTGATAATGCCTGCCTTCTCGTAGGCTATCTTCTCCAGAGTATCGCCGAGAACTTGAGTATGCTCCAGGCTGATGGGGCTGATGACACAGGCCTCAGGAGCAAGCACGTTGGTAGCATCCAGTCTGCCGCCCAAGCCAACTTCCAGCACGTCAAAGTCGGTCTTCCTCTTCCTAAAGTAGCAAAAGGCAAGCACGGTCAATGCCTCAAAGAAGGTCAGTTGTCTGAAGAGAAGGTCCTGGGTCATCGCCTCGAAATAAGGTTTGACTTCCGTGACCAGAACTGCAAATTCGTCCCGGGAAATCGGCTTGCCATCGACTCTGATGCGCTCCATCAGGCTATGAAGATGGGGAGAGGTGTATAGACCCGTGGTGTAGCCCGAACAGGTCAGAACCTCAGCCACCATAGCTGCTATGCTTCCCTTTCCCTTGGTGCCCGCTATGTGGACCGTTCTGGCCGCAAGATGAGGGTCGTCCAGCCGGTGCAGGAGTTCCTCAACGTGTGCCAGGCTGTAGTCAGCCGAGGCGAAAGATATGCCAGGGATCTTCTCGTAATCTATGAAGGTGTTGAGAAAAGTCTCAGCCTGGCCATAATCCATGTTGATAGCCTGCAATTATATCATCTGCCCAGAAGCACAGGGACCGCGCCTTTGTCACCTTGGCCGGTGACGAAGAATGCAGATTCCCCACCCAGGCCAGAACGGGATGATAAAGCTGCCGTAGAGCGGCCCTCACTCCGCGGCCTTGAAAAGATAAGGCAGGGATGCTTACAATTCAGCCAACCTCTTACAGGCTGGAGGTCAGAGTGACGACAGCACAGGTATTCTACGAAGATGTGAGCGAGGGCATGGAGATACCCTCGCTGGCCAAACGTCCCACAAGGCGACAACTGGTGATGTGGGCCGGGGGCTCGGGCGACTTCTACGAGATTCACTACGACAAGGACTTCGCCCTGGGGCAGGGACTCGACGGGGTCATCGTCCACGGCAGACTCAAAGCTGCTTTCATAGGTCAAATGCTGACCGACTGGATTGGTACCGCAGGGACGCTAAGAAAGCTGACCTGCCGATACAGAGGCATGGATGTCCCTGACCAAGATATGGTCGTGAGAGGCAGGGTAACAAAGAAGTACGCGGATGATCACCAGCACTGTGTGGAGCTTGACGTTTGGACGGAGAATCCCAAAGGAGAGAAGACCACTCCCGGCACCGCGACTGTGGTCCTCCCCTCCAGAAGTCAACCCACGCCATGAAGAGACAAAGGGAACGCGGGAAAGCCAAATACTGAAGTAGGTGCCACTCCCGGGTCGAGAAGGGGTCGGACTTTGGTCAAGGAAGACAATACTCTGGAAGAACTGCAAAAAAGGATAGGCACGGAGGCGGAACCGCTCACGTTTGAAATCGACAAAGCGCTGATCAGGAGCTTCGTCAGGGCGGTGGACGATCCCAACCCTTTGTGGCAGGATGAGGAATACGCCAGAACGACCAAGTATGGCAGCATTGTTGCCCCGCCCTTTCTCCTCTGTGCCCTAATGACGGCATGCCCCCATGATTCCAGATACGGGGTAGCGCCACTGCCCGTGCCAGAGCTGCCGCCACCCCACGAGCACATCCTGGACGGAGGCGAGGAGTGGGAGTTCTTCCTGCCAATGAGGCTGGGTGATACCATTAGCTCCCGCACCAGGTTTGTAGATGTCTTCGAGCGCGAGGGGCGGGTGGGCAAGATGCTTTTCCTCGTCTACGAGACGACCTACACGAATCAACACGGTGAGTCGGTGGCCAAAGCTTCCTATACCATAATCAACTACTAGAGGGGAAAGACAGGTCTGCCCATGTCATTCATCAACAAGCTACTCGACACAGCCAGACGGAATCAGAGCCTGCTTTGCGTTGGACTTGACCCCAACCCGGACCGCATGCCCAAGATGGGGATCCTGGATTTCAACAGAGCCATTATCGATGCCACTCACGACCTGGTATGTGCTTACAAGCCCAATCTGGCCTTCTACGAAGCTCTGGGAAGCCAAGGCCTGACTATCCTGGAACAGACCCTGGCGCACATACCGGCTGACATTCCAACAATCGGCGATGCCAAACGCGGCGACATAGGCAATACTGCTCAAGCTTATGCTAGAGCTCTGTTCTCCACCCTGGGCTTCGACGCGGCCACGGTCAACCCGTATCTTGGCTTCGATTCCGTGGAGGCATTCATAGGCTACCAGGACAGAGGAGTCTTCGTCCTGTGCCGGACATCGAACCCGAGTGCCACGGATTTCCAGGACCTTCGCTGCCCCGACGGCTCCACGCTCTACGAGACTGTGGCGCACAAAGCCAGGGAGTGGAATACATACGGAAACATCGGCCTGGTGGTCGGGGCTACTTACCCGGAGGAACTGAGGAGGATTCGGTCAATCTGCCCCGGGATGTGTCTGCTTATCCCCGGCATTGGCGCTCAAGGTGGCGACCTGGCTTCTGCCGTCAGGCATGGAGTTGATGCCCAGGGAGAAAAGGCAATCATCAATGTCTCAAGGCAGATTCTCTATGCTTCCAAGGGAGGGGACTTCGCCGAGGCAGCAAGAGCTACTGCCGAGAGAATACGTAGCCAGATCAACTCTTGCCTGAAGCCCAAACGATAGGATTTGAAGGCCCGGGCGGCGGGAAGGGCTGCCGGACAACCATCAAGATGATTCTGGAGATAAGGACTGGCGATACAGTCAGGCTGCGCAAGCCACACCCATGTGGGAGCTACGAATGGGAAATAGTGAGAGTGGGCGC
>DAOVBS010000092.1 GCA_030670425.1 Chloroflexota bacterium
GGAGACAGTTGCGGCTCCTTCTCGTAGACGTCCAGTGCCGCTCCGGCGATCTTCCTCTCCTTGAGAACCTCCACCAGTGCTTGCTCGTCAATAACCGCTCCTCGAGACGCGTTGATGAGGAAGGCTGTGGGCTTCATCAAGGCAAGTTTGTCTTTGTCCATGAGGTGATGTGTCGAGTCCGTTAGGGGTACGTGCAGTGTGACGAAGTCAGACTCCCTCAGCAGGGTATCCAGGCCAACGTATGTCGCCCCGTAGCGCTGTTCTGTCTCTTGGTCTTTCTGTCGCACAGCGAAATACAGCACCTTCATATCAAAGCCCAGAGATCTCCTGGCCACCGCCTGGCCGATCCGGCCGAGCCCAACAATACCCAGGGTCTTTCCGTAGATATCTGTGCCGAGGAGCCTGTAAGGGTCAAACTTGTTGAAGTTGCCTGATCTGGTAAAACGGTCGGCCTCTACTATCCTTCTGGCAATCGACATGAGGATAGTCCAGGTGAGGTCGGCAGTAGTCTCCGTCAGGACTCCTGGCGTGTTTGTCACCATTACGTGTTTCGTCGCGGCGTATTCCGCGTCTATGTTGTTATAGCCTACGCCGTAGTTGGCTACTATCTTCAGCTTCTTGCCTGCGTCTATTACGTCTCTGTCCACCCTGTTGGCGAGACAGACCAATGCATCCACGTCGGCCACCCTGGCTGAGAGCTCCTCTTTGGACAACAATCTCTCCTCCTGGTTCACTGACACATCGAACTTCCCCTTGATTCTTGCCAGCGCTGCCTCCGGGAACTTGTATGAGACAAATACTTTCACGGGAACCCTCCTTTTCAGTTGCCTGCAGGCGTATTATAGCAGTCCTAGGAGCCGCCTACGGCATTCTCTATGATCTCGATGCGTTTGCTTTTGCCTTTCTGGTCGAGCTCTACGGCTACAACGTCTATTCGCCATAGTGGCGGTAGCTTCTGATGCTCGCTGATGTAGGTCAGCGCCGTGGCAATAAGGTGGTCTTTCTTTGTTTGTGTTATGGATTCTTCCGGAGTGCCGAAGGCCGCAGTGGTCTTGGTGCGGACCTCGACAAACACGAGATAGTCCTTCTGTGTTGTCACGATGTCGATTTCCCCTCTACGGCAACGGAAGTTCCTATCGAGGATGCGATACCCCCTCTTCTTCAGGTGCCTGAGAGCCAGTTTCTCTCCCAGTTTCCCTACCTCTTGACGCTCCATGCGCATCTGAGATCATCTCCTCGGCTATCGCTCTTCACCGCGATAGGGGAACTGTCTGGCGCCGAGCCTCTTCACCGGGGCAAAAGAGAGGCGGTGAACTGGTGATGGGCCCTGCCGCTCAAGGCTGAGGATATGCCCTAGTGTACCGTATCCCTTGTGTCGGGCGAATCCGTAGCCGGGGTAGGCTTCGCCGAACCCTTCCATGATGCGGTCCCTGGTGACCTTGGCCACAATGGAGGCGCAGGCGATCGAGGTGCACCGTCTGTCGCCTCCGGTTATGCCTTTCTGAGGCGTCGGGCATAGTGGGAGAGTGATTCCGTCGATCAGGAGAAAGCTTGGCCGTCTGTGCAGGTTTTCCACAGCCATGGTCATGGCCACCTTGGTTGCTTCGAGGATGTTTATGGAATCAATCACTGGAGCCCCGATGCTGCCCACACCCACAGCCACCGCCTCCTTGCTGATCAAGTCGAAGAGGAGCTGACGTTTCCCCGGGCTTAGCTGCTTGCTGTCCCGAACAAGCCCGAGCCAGGTGGGGTGGTGGCAACTGGGCAGAATGACGGCGGCGGCCACCACGGGCCCCGCGAGGGCTCCCCTTCCTGCTTCGTCAATGCCGGCGATGAGTTCATATCCCTGGAGCCTGAGCTCGTTTTCCTGGTCACGATTGGGAGGCTCTGACCTATCTCCTCTTTTCATTTTCACCTAGTGGCTCTGAGCTTTCGATTACGCCTCCTCCCAGCACTTCGTCTCCTCTGTAGAATACGATAGCTTGGCCCGGGGTAACCGCCCGCTGCGGCCTGGCAAAGCGGGCCTCGGTGTGGTCTCGCCCTATGGACAGAGTAGCTTCTGCCTCTCGAGACCTGTAGCGTATCTTGCCGGCCATGGAGTCATGTGCGGGCGGGGGCTTGCCTGCCACCCAGCCAAGCTCTGCGACGGCAACTGTCTGGCTGTAGAGCTGCTGTTCGCTGCCGAGCACAATCCTATTGCGCTCAGGCTCTATGCCGGTGACGTAGAGGGGCCTGCCTGTGGCTACTCCCAGACCGTGCCTCTGCCCGATAGTGCAACATCCCGTCCCTTGGTGGTGACCCAGTACTTCTCCCCGGGTATCCACGATCTCCCCGGGAGAACCTGCGAAATGGAGCTTCAGAAAAGCGCGGTAGTTTCTCTGGGAAACAAAGCAGATATCGCGACTGGGCCTGGCTACGGGGAATCCTCTTGTGGTTGCTATCGCCTCGACCTCATGCTTGAGATGGTTGCCCAGAGGGAAAAGGACATGGGCTAGCCTCTCCTGAGTCAGAGTATGGAGGAAATAGGACTGGTCTTTGCTCGTATCTATTGCCTTGAGCAGGCGATACCCATCATTCGAGTGCTCCACTCTGGCATAATGCCCCGTGGCCAGATAGTCTGCTCCCGCGGATAGGACCCTGTCGAGAAGGATGCCGAACTTGATGTGCCGGTTGCAGGTGACGCAGGGATTGGGAGTCCGGCCTCTCTGGTATTCCTGGCAAAAATATTCGACGACGCAGCGGTCAAATTCTCCTCTCAGGTCTACTGAGTGGAAGGGGATGCCCAGTCTGCTGCAGAGAGCTTCGGCCTGGCGTTGCTGGTACTGGGACGCAGGCGAGTCCCAGAGCTGCAGGTGTATTCCTTCGACTTCATGGCCAGCGTCCTTGAGCAACGAGGCGGCAACGGCGGAATCCACCCCTCCGCTCAACGCCACGGCTATCCTACTCTTGGTCATGGATGTGGCATTAGTATATCGCACAGACTGGACTGTGAAGTAGGGGGCTGTGGCGCTGGGTTCGCTCTGCGAGGCTAGCAGGCACGCTGCAATAGCCAGCTCACTTTTTCCCAGATTATCCCTGCAATCTTCGCCTGGGGAAACCGGGCGTCGACTACCAGCCAGCGGCCTGGCTCGCTTGTGGCTGCTTCGAGATATCCTTCCCTGACCCGGCGATGGAATGACAGGTCCTGCAG
>DAOVBS010000073.1 GCA_030670425.1 Chloroflexota bacterium
GAGGCTGGGAACACTTCACCTAATGAGATCACTGGAGCTGAAATCCTATAGCCCTCAGCAGACTCAGTCTCTAGGGGCCCGCTTGGGCGAGCTGGCCCAGCAGAGTGACATTGTTCTTCTCACAGGTGAACTGGGAACTGGAAAGACATGCCTCGTCCAAGGGATCGCCCACGGTTTGGGCGTAGAGGAGTACGCTTTCAGCCCATCTTTTGTCATCGTCAGGGAGTACCACGGCAGACTTCCCCTATACCACATTGACCTCTACCGTCTTGACGATACGAGCGAAATCGCCGATTTGGGGCTTGAAGAATACCTCTGCCGTGATGGAATTTCGGTGATTGAGTGGGCGGAGAAAGCACTGGCAATACTACCTCAGGACAGATTGCTCATAAGGCTGTCATACGTCCCTGGCTACGAGACACAACGTACCATCAGTCTCAGATCTGAGGGCCAGCGCTACTCAGAACTGGCGAAACAACTCAAATCCGTCTTGAACCGAGGGGAAAGTTGGAGCTAGCCATCGATACGTCGTCCAACGCTGCAGGCCTCGCCCTGTCGCACAAAGGCAGGCTTCTGACCGACCTGAGCTGGCAATCAGCTCATAACCATACAGTGGAACTGATGCCGAACATTCTTCATGTGCTTCAGCAAGCCAACACGGGGCCAGCTGCCCTGGATACAGTAGTCGTGGCCAAGGGGCCGGGTAGCTTCAACGGGCTGCGCGTGGGAATGAGCGTGGCGAAGGGGCTGGCATTCGTCCTGGGCATCCGCCTGCTTGGCATAAGCACACTCGAGGCGGAAGCCTACCCCTTCGCCCACACCGGATTGCCGCTGCGGCCCCTACATAAGGCCGGCCGCGATGAGATAGCCACTGCGCTCTACCAGAGGGTGGACAATGAGTGGCTTTGCCTGGAGGCCGAACACTTGACCACGCTCGATGCTCTGTGCCATCAAACACGGCAGGAAACGCTTTTCTGCGGCGAAGGTCTGCCTGAAATGATAATGCAAATAGAGCGGGATCTGGGAAAACTGGCCAGGACCCCAGACACCACAGATCCATCCCGCGTAGTCTCACTAGCCATGTTGGGCTGGAAGAGGCTAAGCAGCGAGGAAGGAGATGAACTGGCTACCCTGCAACCGCTGTATCTTCGACCCCCACACATTACCAAAGCATCCGAGAGGAGGACGTGATTGCAGATCCCAAGAATAGATGTACCCGATGAGCTCTCCCTAAGGCTCTGCTTTGCCTGCGGCGAAGACAACCCCATAGGACTAAGGCTGAAACCAGTGTACGACGGGGAGAAAGTAACCGCAGAATTCACTCCGGCAGAACACCACCAAGGATGGCTGAACATCACCCATGGGGGCATTCTCTATACTCTTCTTGATGAAGTCACGGCTTACACCATCCTGTGCCACGGAATTGAATTTGGCGTCACCGCTAAGAGTGAGGTGCGATTCAAACATGTGGCGCCCGTTGGACAGCCGCTGCAGGTCTCTGCTTGGGCTACCAAGGTAACCAGGAGGCTGGTCGAAACCCGGGGAGTGATTGCTCTCAAGGATGGGACAGTAGTGGCGGAGGGTGAGTCCCTCTTCTATTCATGGAAACTCAGTAGCAAGGCTTTCCTCTGGGACATGGATGGCGTCATCAGCGATTCCGGCCGGTTTCACTTCGCTGCCTGGCAGGAGACATTTGGCAGGAGAGGAACAGAATTCAGCCAACAGGATTTCGCCAGGCTCTTTGGCAGCAGAAACGATTTCATAATCCGACAAGTTATGGGGGAAAGGCTATCCCAAGAGGAAGTCACAGCTATGGTGCAGGAGAAGGAGGCATGCTACCGGGCAAGAGCAAGAGGACAGATCAGGCCTCTACCCGGAGTAATTAAGCTGTTGGAGACAATCAAGAAGGGGAAGTTCAGACTCGCCCTCGCTTCTTCAGCACCCAAAGAAAACATCGACCTGGCCAACGCCGAACTTGATCTAGAGAAGTACTTCGATGTAATCATCTCAGGCACGCAGGTAGCCGAGAGCAAACCGAGTCCCCAGATATACCTTCTGGCCGCCGAGAAACTGGGGGTCGAACCGAGACACTGCCTTGTAATCGAGGATTCCCCCCTCGGCGTGAAAGGAGCTAAAGCTGCCGGGATGAAATGCCTGGCTGTAACCAACACCCACCCAGAACAAATCCTCCGGGGAGCTGACAAGATAGTCGACTCCTTGGAAGAGATTGATTTGATCACTCTGATCCGATGGATATGAGAAGGAGCGTACGCCGCAAATGAAGCAAAACGATCTCAGAGCTGACCTAAGCCTGGTGCTTGTCAAGCCCGATGCCATTCAAAGAGGTCTGGCAGGCGAAATCATCTCGCGACTGGAAAGGAAAGGGCTCAAAATCGTGGCGATGAAAATGCTGCAGATGGACAAGAACCTGGCTCAACGCCACTACGCCGTTCACGAGGATAAGGCTTTCTTTGGCGGGCTGGTTGATTTCATTACTTCCAGCCCGATTATCGCGATTGTATTCCAAGGCAAAGAAGCCGTTGAGGTGATCAGACAGATAATGGGCGAAACCGACCCCGCCAAGGCCAAGCCCGGGACTATCAGAGGTGACCTCGCTCTGGACCTGGGATGCAACCTGATCCACGGCTCCGACTCAGCAGAGAACGCCCGCAAGGAGATAGATCTTTTCTTCTCTCAAGATGAGGTTCTTGAGTACCGCAGAGATATCGACAAATGGCTTGGCTGAAACGTGCTACCTATTGGATTCTAACCACGGGAATCGCTTCGCTCCAAAGCTTATCCAGTTGATAATATGCCCGCTCTTCCGGAGCGAATATGTGAATGATAACGGAGCCGAAGTCCGCCAGCATCCATCCTGAAACCGAACTACCTTCGCTGTGACGGGACATCACGCCGCTTTGCTTTAGTTCATGAACAATCCCCTCCCAGATGGCTTCCATCTGGCGCTGGTTATCCCCACTGCAGATGACGAAATAGTCAGCGAACGAGCATACCTTGCTGACGTCCAGCATTACAACATCGCCTGCTTGCTTACCAGAAGCAACCTCTGTAGCCAGCCGAGCAACGTCTTCCGCTTTCAGAAAGGACTAGACCCCCGCACTCCAGATTATATCATTTGCACCCGCGGGCTCATAGAGGAAGCCTCCGCCCAGTAGCACCACCCTTTTCCGGTCGCCCAAATCATCCCCCCAACAATAACATTCGCTAGCAGAACTGAGCCACCGCTCCCGCTCAATCAACCTCTTCGAAGACCGTTTCACAATACGGGTCTCCCCAGGTCAGCAGAGACCTACAATAGATCTTGACCTTGGGATTCACCATCCTTGCCACCTCCTCTTCAAAACAGTCCTCAGCCAGACAGAAGCTCGGAGGAATGTCCAGGTCAGGAAACCACAGGCACGGAGGATACAGCCTGTATACCACTTTCCTCGGCCCCTCTTGAATCAACTCTGTCTTGTACCCAATGACATCGCCGGTTGCCAGCTTGAAATAGCTGGCCAGCGCCCAGGCGTCGCTGCCCTTGATACCAAACTTCTCCATACTTAACCCGAAGTACTTCCTGGCATTTGCCTTCATCAGTTTGCATAAGATCTCGGCGGTCCTTTCCTCGCCTATTTCTCTGTGCAACAACTTGACCAAATCTCTGTAGTACGCCCAGCCAGTCTTGGCCGATGCCTTGGCCTTCCTTAGCTCAGGCCATTCGTCAGGTAGTTGTGGTTGTTCTCTCTCCACGACTGGCAGTCGTGGGTCATCCCTCCTGATTTCGGTCATTGCATTACCTCCTTCCGAACAGCG
>DAOVBS010000054.1 GCA_030670425.1 Chloroflexota bacterium
ACCTGGAGAATGACCCGGTGTGGCCAGCAGAGATACTCCCTCACAGATTTCCACATCCCCCACCACTACTTCAAAATCCAGGCCTTCGAAGAGTTCACCACGGTAGAGCGGCACAAACAAAGGGTGAGGGTTCCGAGCAAATTCAAGCTCAGCCTGTTGCACCATAACTTTTGTCTTGGAGAACTTCCTTGCCTGCGCTATGTGGTCATGGTGAAGCTGAGTGGCAACAACGAGGTCGATATCGCCAAGGCTCATCCCCAATTCACCCAATCCTGACTCGAGGCTCTGGATATCCCTGGCTGGAATTCCTCTGACCTTCGTGTAGTACTCGACACTGGGGCCGGCATCCACTAGAATCCTATCCCTTGCTCCCTCGATATACCATGTGTACACAATCAGGGTTATTGGCTGACCGAAATTGAAGGCATTTGTCATTCGAGACTTGTCAAGCTCGAATTCGAGCAGGGGTATTGGATAGATGACGCAATTACTCATGGCCACCCCCTACTTCCTTGACGGCATTATAGCACAGTGCTAAGCTACGGCACGTAGTCGCCACCCTGAAATGCAGACCGAGACTGATAGCCACCGGATCTCCACCAGTGATGATGTCGAGGTCTCTACCTATCTAGGGATCGCCAAAGAGTTGCACGGCGAGCAACCTGTAGTAGAGCCTGAGGCAATGCCCCGCGGCGAGCGCGAAACCATAGCGGTGATTGATTTCGGTTCGCAGTACAGCATGCTCATTGCAAGGCGGCTGCGAGAGTGCCACGTCTACTGCGAAATAGTGCCTTACGATACCCCATGGGATACGATAGCCTCGCTCAAGCCGAGGGGTTTTGTCCTTTCAGGGGGGCCAGCCAGCGTCCATGAACCTGGTTCTCCCTTGGCCCCAACATACATCTATGAGAAACGCCTGCCCGTGATGGGGATCTGCTATGGCATGCACGCTATCGCTCATCAACTGGGCGGTCGAGTGTCACCCGGAAAGAAACATGAATACGGTCACGCTATCCTGCACCTGAGCAGTGAGGACTGCCCTCTTTTTGCCGGCCTGCCTGTATCCCTCCCTGTATGGATGAGCCACGGCGACCAGGTAGTAGAGATGCCCCCAGGATTCAAGTCGTTGGCCTACACTGAGAATTCGCCACTTGCCGTCATAGGCAACGACCAGGGCATTTTCGGGCTCCAGTTTCACCCTGAGGTAGTCCATACGCCACACGGCAAGCAGATATTCGAGAACTTTGCGTACCGAGTGTGCGGCTGTCAAGGTAACTGGACTCCAGCCAGATTCATAGACGAGAGCACAAGCAGGATCAGACAGCAGGTAGGGCAAGGAAGAGTGATTTGTGCTCTTTCCGGCGGTGTCGATTCGGCAGTGACTGCCACTCTTATACATCACGCTATTGGCGATAACTTGACGTGTTTCTTCATCAACAACGGGCTACTGCGACGTGAAGAGCCAGAGAGGGTACTCAATACGTTCCAACGCAATCTCAAGATGGATATCGCCTATGTAGACGCCAGCGAGAGGTTCCTAAAGCGGCTTCGTGGTGTGATCGACCCGGAGAAAAAGCGAAACCTGATAGGCAGGGAATTCATCAAAGTATTTGAAGAGGCAGCAGCCAAAATGGGCAAAGTTGACTTCCTAGCACAGGGCACCGTCTATCCCGACGTAATTGAAAGCAGCAGTGGTGCTGAGAGCAAAGCGTCGGTCAAAATTAAAAGCCATCACAACGTGGCGGGCTTGCCAAGCAAGATGAAGCTCAGCCTCCTCGAGCCCCTGAGATACTTGTTCAAGGACGAGGTCAGAGAGGTAGGATCAGCTCTGGGCCTGCCTGAAGACATGATCTGGCGACAGCCATTTCCAGGGCCGGGTCTATCAATTCGCGTCATTGGGGAGGTAACCAAGGAGCGTTTGGAGGTCCTTCGCGCCGCGGACTGGATTGTCATGAATGAGATCAAACGGGCCAAGCTCTATCGCCACCTATGGCAGAGCTTCGCTGTGCTCACTGACGTCAAGAGCGTCGGCGTCAAGGGCGACTACAGGACCTATGGCTACCTCATAGCAATCAGGGCCATAAACAGCAACGATGCTATGACCGCCGAGTGGGCCAGATTGCCCTACGAACTCCTGGATCGAATATCCATCCGCATAGTTAACGAAGTGCCAAACATCAATAGGGTAGTCTATGATATTACGAGCAAGCCACCAGCTACCATAGAATGGGAGTGAAGGAGAGAGATGGAGTACTCGTTCGAAGAGACAGACGATGAACACCTGGGCACAGGAGATGACCTGGAGATGTTACGTGAAGACCTGATAGGTGAACTGCAGGCCATCAACCAATATGAAGAGCATATGGACAGCCTGGGAAACGAAGAGGCCTTGGTCATTTTGGAGCACATAATCGCGGAGGAAAAAGAGCATGTCGCCGAGTTGGTGAAGTTGATCGAGTCCCTCGACTCAGTTCAGGCTGAGAAATTCAGAAAGGAAAACCTGTAGGGGACAGTAACCATTGAAGATCATGGTTGTCGGTGGAGGCGGCAGAGAACATGCTCTTGCGTGGAAAATAGCCCAAAGCCCCAGAATTGAGAAGATCTACGTTGCCCCGGGCAATACCGGCACATCACTCATTGCTGAGAACCTCAATCTCCAGCCCACAGACATAGAGGGCCTGGGGAGAGCAGCAGTAAGCAAAGGTGTCGACCTTGCCGTCGTTGGCCCTGAAGTTCCCTTGGCTTTGGGCATAGTAGACCACTTCGATAGCTTGGCTATCCCGACATTCGGGCCTACCAAGGCAGCGGCGCGGATAGAATCGAGCAAGGTTTTTGCCAGGGACTTGATGGAGAGGAACGGCATTCCCTGCCCCAAAGGTGCCGCTTTCTCTTCCTATCCCGAGGCTCGCGAATATGTTAGGCGGCAGCAGCCACCCATTGTGATCAAGGCAGATGGGTTGGCTGCAGGCAAGGGCACAGTTATCGCCAACTCCGTGCGTGAGGCAGACAAAGCCCTCAGCGAAATCATGCAGGCGAAGGCATTTGGCTCCGCAGGAGACAAGGTGACAATCGATGAATGCGTTACAGGACGAGAAGTAAGCCTCATAGCTTTTACTGATGGCCAGACTGTGTCGCCCATGGTTCCCGCCTGTGACTACAAGAGGATTGGGGATGGAGACCAAGGGCCCAACACAGGGGGTATGGGCAGCTACAGCCCACCAGGATTCTTCCCCGCTGAGTTTGCGGAAGAGGCCACCAACACTGTCCTGCTACCAGCAGTGAGGGCGATGGCCAGAGAAGGAATCCCCTACAAAGGTGTCCTCTACGCTGGGTTAATGGTCACCGATAGAGAGTTGCTGGCGCTGGAATTCAATGCCCGCTTTGGCGACCCCGAGACTCAAGTCATCTTGCCACTCCTGTCAACTGACTTGGTTGAGATACTCCTGGCCGTGATTCAAGGTAACCTCGAGCGGCTGAGGATGGAATGGACTACCAACGCCTGCGTGGGCGTAGTCATGGCTTCAGCCGGCTACCCCGGTAAGTACGAAACGGGCTACCCCATCAAGGGTCTTGACAACGTGGGTGAGGATTTGCTAGTTTTCCACGCCGGAACCAGATTGGGCGATGATGGCCAGGTCTATACCGACGGAGGGCGGGTGCTCACCGCAGTGAGCATCGGCAAAGACATGGCCGAAGCCCGAGCTAGAGTCTACCGCAATCTGCCAAGTATTCATTTCGAGGGTTGTCAGTATCGTAAAGACATCGCTCTGAGGGAGATAAGCTAGATGGCACAAGTAGGGATCGCGATAGGCAGCAAGTCGGATGCAGAAATAATCAAGCCTGCTCTAGCTATGCTAGAGCAGTTGGGCATCGAGTACGAAGTCTCGGTCCTTTCAGCGCACAGAAACCCGGAAAAGGTGAGACAATACGGACTGAAGGCAGAACAGCAAGGATATGAGATCGTCATCGCTGCTGCTGGCGGGGCAGCTCATCTCCCGGGGGTTCTTGCCGCCTGGACGACTGTGCCAGTAATTGGCGTACCCCTGCCCACCAGTGACCTGAAAGGTGTCGATGCTCTGCTGTCCATAGCCCAGATGCCCGCAGGGGTGCCTGTAGCTTGTGTTGGCATTGGCACAAGCGGCGTCAAGAACGCTGCCTTGCTCGCCGCCCAAATTCTGGGCATGAAGCATGAGGCAGTGAGACAGGCGTATCGCAGATACAAAGCTGAACTGGCGGAAAAGTAGGATGATCGAGAGATACTCCAGGCCACAAATGCGGAACATATGGTCCGACGAGAACAAGTTCGCTCAGTGGCTCAGAGTGGAAATAGCTGTTTGCGAAGCCTGGGCGGAGATAGGCAAGATACCCTCGCGAGCCATGGCCAAAATCAGGAATGCCAGCTATGATCTGGGCCGAATCACCGAATTCCTCAGGGTGACCCACCACGACATGACGGCGTTTCTCAATTCAGTGGCCGAGAGCCTAGGCGACGAATCGCGCTTCATTCATTTGGGCCTTACTTCCTCGGATATTATGGACACCGCTCTAGGGCTCCAGTTAAAAGACGCCGCTAACATTCTGGAGAAGGATGTCGCCGAGCTTGTCGTTGTGTTGGAGAGCAAGGCTGTCGAGCATAAGTACACGCTCATGATCGGACGAACCCACGGCGTTCATGCCGAGCCGACTACTTTTGGCCTGAAGCTGGCTCTATGGACCCAAGAGATGAAGCGCAATGCCAAGCGGCTGGCTGAAGCTAAGGGAATTGTCTCAGTGGGCAAGATATCTGGGGCAGTAGGTACCCATGCCACTGTACCTCTTGAAGTTGAAGAGAGAGCGTGCAGAGAACTGGGCCTTGTCTCCGTCCCAATATCCAGCCAGATAATACAGCGCGACCGTCACGCGCAGTTCGCAACTACGCTAGCCATTATTGCTGGCTCCCTGGAGAAATTCGCCACAGAG
>DAOVBS010000032.1 GCA_030670425.1 Chloroflexota bacterium
ACACCCCACGTCGTCAAGCTACTCAGAAACGCCGGCGCCAAAGAGGTCCACCTCCGCATCTGCGCTCCCCCTATTTGCCATCCCTGCTTCCTCGGCGTCGACTTGGCCACTCAGTGGGAGCTTATCGCCAACAGAAAGACCGTCCCCGAAATCAGGGATTTCCTCGGCGCTGATTCCCTCGGCTACCTCACCGTCGATGCGCTGCTTCGGGCTGTTGGCTTGCCCAGAGACCTCTTCTGTCTCTCCTGCTTCACCGGAGACTATCCCATACCGGTGCAAATGGGAATGGATAAGCTGGCACTGGAAACAACATAGGACAGGCAAGAAACATGAGAATTGGAGTGCTCGCCCTGCAGGGCGCATTCATAGAACATATGAGGATTGTAGAGGAACTGGGTGTGGATGCTGTCCCCATTCGGCTTCCGCATCAGCTCGAGGAAACGGACGGGATCGTCATACCTGGCGGCGAGAGCACAACCATCCTCAGCCTTATGGAGACTTTCGGGTTGATCCAACCTCTAAGACAGCTGGCCCGCCTGGGGCTTCCCATGCTAGGCACATGTGCAGGCATGATCTGCCTAGCCAAGAACATTCCAGACGACGACGTGCAGACTCTGAGCGCCATCGACATCGTAGTCAGGCGCAATGCCTTTGGAAGACAGACAGACAGCTTCGAGACTGAACTCTCAATCCCCGTCCTAGGAGCCGAACCCTTTCCGGCGATTTTCATTCGTGCCCCCATCATCGAACGAGCAGGACCCCAGGTCCAGATCTTGGCCAAGCTACCCAGCGGTGAGGCCGTCGCCGCCAGGCAAGGCAAGTTGATAGCCACCGCTTTCCACCCCGAATTAACCCGCGACTTCAGGCTGCATGGCTATTTCCTGAAAATTGCCGGTTCCCCTGAATAACGGAGATGGAACAGCGAACTGCGGCATGCACACTTTGAGGAGGACGGAGCAATATGCCTTCAAATCGTCTTGTTGAGCAAGAAGAAAGGCCAAGAGCCGTGCAGACGGCAAGTGGGGACGCGGAGAACAAGATGATAGCCATCCTCCGGATCCTCAGCGAGTCTCCTGAACCGCTCGGCTCAATCACCATTGCTCGCCAACTTGAGCGCTATGGCATTTTCTTGAGTGAGAGGGCGGTCAGATACCATCTAAGGATAACTGATGAGCGAGGCTACACCCAGCCCAGGGGACGCGACGGAAGAGCGGTCACCTCGGAGGGACTCGAAGAACTCCGAATGGCTCTGGCGCCCCAACAGGTGGGTTTCATCATTGACAAGCTTGAGCTGCTGGCTTTCCAGACCACCTTTGACCCTCGAACGAAGACCGGCCAAGTTCCGGTGAATACCTCGCTGTTTGAAAAAGACAAATTTCACGATGCGCTGGTGGCGATGCGCTGCGCTTTCGAGGCTGGGATTTGTGTCAGCCAGCTAGTCGCCGTTGCGTCAGAGGGAGAGAAGCTTGGGGCAGTAGTCGTCCCAGAGGGCAAGATCGGTCTGGCTACGGTCTGCAGTGTGGTGATCAACGGTGTGCTACTTAAGGCGTGTGTTCCTATGGAGTCCAAGTTTGGAGGCGTGCTTGAAGTCATACACTCCAGGCCGAGACGTTTTGTAGCCATAATCAACTACGCCGGGACATCCCTTGATCCTTCAGAACAGTACATTCGCGCCAAGATGACAGATGTCACGGGTGCAACAAGCGGAGGCCACGGCAAGATATTAGCGAATTTCCGTGAGATAGTAGCGCCCTCGAGGGCAATCGTTGAAGCGAAGGTAGCGCAACTCAAGGAGGCTGGCATCAATGGAGTATACGTCCTAGGCAACACCAGCGAGCCAGTTTGCCAGATCGCTGTACATATGAATCGCGTCGGCATGGTGCTCCTCGGCGGGCTGAACCCCATTGCAGTAGCGGCCGAGGCAGGCATCGAGGTAGAGAACATAGCTGAAAGCGGACTAGTTGACTTCCAGCGGCTACATAGCTACCGCGAGCTCTTCAACAAGTAACGCCGCCCTCACTGCGCACCGGCCCCCAACCCAACCCCACCTGAGCTATCAGCCTCCGTTGGCAGACCCTCACCTCAGAGTGAGCTGCCTCATAACCCACGGGCCCATTTCACGGCGTTGGCAAATAGCCTAAACCCCTCTCCAAAGCCTTCGGTCGCTCCTTGTGTCCAGTGCGGCTGCTGGCTTCCCCGAACAGAGCGTTCCGGGTGTGGCATGAGGCCAAACACCCGCCCCGAATCATCACACACACCAGCAACATCATCAACCGAGCCGTTAGGATTGTAAGGGTACCCCGCCCTGTTGCCCAACTCGTCGACATAATATAGCACCTTCCTCATTCCGGACAGGACCTCAGGGGCAGCAACTACCTTGCCTTCGCCATGAGCAACAGGCAGATAGAGCCGCTCTATCCCCTCGGTGAAGAGGCAAGGGCTGTCTCTATTGACTCTCAGATGTACCCACCGGCATTCGAACCTCCCCGAATCATTGTAGGTCACGCTCATTCGTTGCTGTCCCACCCTCGGGGAGGGCAAGATCCCGGCCTTCACCAGGGCCTGAAAGCCATTGCAGATACCCAGTACCAATCTGCCGCTTTCCACAAATCTGGGCACGTCTTGCCCCAGTCTAAACCTGATTTCATTTGCCAGTATCTTGCCTGCCCCCAGGTCGTCACCGTAGGTGAAGCCACCAGGAATGGCAACTATCTGGAAGTCATTGAGATTACGCTCGCGGCGAACCAGTTCGCCAATGTGGACAAGCGACGTCGAGGCTCCGGCTTGCTCAAAGGCAAAAGCTGTTTCATAATCGCAGTTGCTTCCAGGCGCCCTCAGGACAAGCACTCTCACCCTACTCACAGCTTGCTACCACCTCAACGGTTCCTGCCAGACTGTCCTGAGTTCCTCAATTGACCTGTCCACAACCTTCTTACCCTGTAGTCCGTGGATTATCAATCGCCCCAAGGTGGTGACTCTGCCGATCAGGGCAAAACTGGCTTCGCCCATGGCTCTCTCAAACTTGTCTCTGGACGCCAAAGCAATCGTCACCAAGAAACGGCCGTTCGACTCCGAAAAAAGGACCAGATCGTCCCTGTCTACCCCTTCACCCAGCGGTACTCTGTCCAGCCGGATCGTGGCTCCCACACGTCCAGCAATGGCCATTTCAGCGACCGCAACGCCAAGTCCGCCTTCACTCAAGTCATGGCAGGCCGTCACAATGCCGCTGGCCATTGCACGGCTAAGTGTAGCCATCAGCTTCTTGCTCTCGGGTGGCCTGACCACGGGCACACAGCCGGCCATAAGCCCGAGCGTTGCGAAGTACTCGGAACCACCCAGCTCCCTGTACGTCCTACCAAGCAAGTAGACCAGGTCACCCACTCGTTTGAAGTCCATGGACACCGTCCCAGCGACGTCCTCCATAACGGCAAGAGATGACACCAGCAGCGTGTGAGGGACGGAAACCGACTTCCCACCGATTTGCACTTCATTGTTCAGGCTATCCTTGCCAGAGATGAAAGGTGTGCCGTAGGCAAGCGACATATCGCGGCACGCCTCACAGGCTCTGACCAACGCCCCCAGACTCTGCGGCTCACTTACATCTCCCCAGCAGAAATTATCCAGAAGAGCCACTCTCTCCAGGCTTCCGCCAACAGCAACCACCTGTCTCAGAGCCTCATCTATTGCGGAGGCAGCCATCCAGTAGGGGTCGATGTCACCATACCTCTGGTTAATCCCATTCGCCACGATTAACCCCGCTTTCGAATCCTGCAACGGTTTAATGATCGCAGCATCACTGGGCCCATCATTCTCCTTGCCCACCAGGGGTTTCAGGACACTCGTTCCCTGCACCTCATAATCATATTGGCGGATCACCCACTCTTTGCTGCACACATTCCAGGAGCCGAGAATTGACAGCAGCATCTCCCCCAGGTCCGAGGGCATCTCGTTTATCTCTCCAGGGCGGACAACAGGCTCCCAGAATGCCTCAAGCTGGAGTTGTGGCCGGCCACGATGCAGAAAGCGCATATCAAGGTTGCAGACAAGGGTCCCCTGATAGAACAGTTCCAGGGCCTGGCTATCAGTGAACTCCCCGATTACAGTTGCCTCAACGTCCTCGCAGGCAAAAAGCTTCAGCAGTCTGTCAAAACACTCCTGCGGCACCGCCAGCACCATACGCTCCTGCGCTTCGGAGATCCATATCTCATCGTAGGAAAGACCCGAGTACTTCAGCGGCACCTTGTCAAGATGGACACGGACCCCGGTGTCAGCGGCCATCTCACCAACAGCCGAAGAAAGACCGCCACCACCACAATCGGTTATTCTCGAGAAGAGCCGTTCATCCCGGGCCCGAATCAATGCGTCAATCATTTTCTTCTCAACAATGGGATCCCCAATCTGTACAGCGCTGTAGGACAGCTCTGTTGATCTTTGAGTCAGTTTCCCCGAGGCAAAGGTGACGCCGTGTATGCCATCCCGTCCGGTCCTGCCACCGACAAGCACCACCAGCTCTCCCGACTTATGGTGGCCTCTCAGCGCGCATTGCTTAGGCATGATACCGACGCTGCCGCAGAACACCAGCGGATTCGCCAGATATCTCTCATCGAATCTGATGCTGCCGTTGGCGGTAGGGATGCCCAGCCGGTTGCCATAGTCAGCGACGCCTGCCCGCACACCTTTGAGGACGGAGCGGGGATGCAATACCCCGGGCGGCAGCCTGTCGTATGGCAGGTCAGGTGGAGCAAAGCAGAACACGTCGGTATTAAGGATTGGCTTCGCCGCAAGACCAGTACCCAATATGTCACGAACCACGCCACCTATGCCGGTGGCGGCTCCTCCGTACGGTTCAATCGCCGAAGGATGATTGTGGGTTTCCACTTTGAAGCAGACTGCCCAGCTACCATCAAAATCGATAACTCCAGCATTGTCTTCAAATACGGAAAGACACCATGCCCTATCAAGCTCCCTGGTAGCTTTCACAATAGTACTCTCAAGCAGATTGTCAATCTCGCTGTGAGCAAGCTTGATTCTTCCCTTGAAAGTCTTGTGGCAGCAGTGTTCAGACCATGTTTGGGCCAGTGTCTCAAGCTCAACATCTGTGGGGTTACGGTTCTCCCCGCGGAAGTAGCTAGTAATGGCAGTCAGCTCATCACCGCTGAAGCCGAATTCTTGAGCCAGCCGGCACAGACTTCCTTCATCTGTCTCAAGCAGTTCAACATGTCTCAGCTCTAGCTGGTATCCGGGCTTGTCAAGTAGTGTCGTTATCTCGTCTTCAACCACATGCTCTACAGTTGGGTTGACGAGCACTCTCCTGGTGATCGTCTCCAGGGACTGTGCATCAAGTGCTCCTTCGATAACATAGCACTTGCCCGTTTTGACTGCCCTGAGACTGATTATCCCCAGATCAGCCACTGCCTTGACTATGCTCTGCTCCACCGGATCCGTGACTCCGGCATTGTAGGTCACTCTCACCGCATGAACGCCTCTTCCGAGCTCAAGTGCTTCGCCGCACCAGTAGTCCTGGATAATCGGATCGGCCAGGAGTTCGCGGCACACAAGGTCCAGGTCCCCCGGCTCTAAGTCGCCGTCAAGCCAGTAGATATCAACCACCCGGATGCTTGATACTTTACCTATGCCCAGGTCCTGTATGTCCCGGGTGAGGCCCTCCCCCCGGGCATCAGTCAAGTGCTTCTTGAGACAGACCTCTACTCTATACATCAGCGAATAGCTTCACCACCCCCAACGGACACATCAAACGTTCGCGCCTCCTCCCACCACAGAGCAGTAAACATTGCCCCAGCTCATCTTGGACGACTACTGTGCTAGGATAGCATAAATCCCAGTGACCAAGAAGGAGCACACCGCGAGGCACGAAACAAGGAGACCCCAAGGCAAGACAGTCAACGCACACAATTGTCGCCGAAGAAATCAAGATGGTATAATCCCAGTGCTCCAGAACCACAATGAAGCTAAGTGATGAACAGGTAAAGCACATCGCCTGGCTAGGTCGGCTGGCCATGAGCCAAGTCGAAGTCGAGAAATTCAAGCTGCAGCTTTCCCATATTCTGGAGAACTTCGAGATATTGCAGGAAGTTGATACCACGGATGTCCTGCCGGCGACTCAGACTACCGCCTCACAAAACGTCTTTAGAGAGGACAATGCAGCAGAGTCCTATCCTCAACAGGAGATCCTAGCCAATGCCCCCAACCGTGAAGAGAATTGCTTCAAGGTAAGAGCAATACTTGAGTAGATCCATTCGTAAGTAGCCAACACCATCCCTGGTCGTACCGTTTGGCACAGGGTCACCGTATGCAACAGCGCCGAAGAGAGGTTCTTAGAACCAGTGAATGAGCTGTGTGAGCTGACTATCCACGAGGCACATCAGCTTCTCCAGCAACGGGAGATCTCCTCCGTTGAACTGACTGAGTCCACCCTGCAGCGCATTGCCGAGACGGAAGATAGAGTCCGTGCCTGTCTCACCATCACTAACGACCTGGCCCTAGAGCAAGCAGCACTGGCCGACGCATGTGCAAATGAGGGACAAGCCACAGCGTTAACTGGAATACCTGTCCTGGTCAAAGACCTCATATGTACCAGAGGGATACGGACCACCTGCGGCTCAAGGATGCTGGAGACTTTTGTACCCCCGTACGACGCCACGGTAATTGAGAAACTCAAGGCGCA
>DAOVBS010000037.1 GCA_030670425.1 Chloroflexota bacterium
TCCCCCACAGTTACCTCTGGAGTGAGTGCCAGGCTGATTCGGCGTCTCACCCCGGCGATATCTGTTTCTGCCTCATCTCCATCTATGGAGACAACTCTGACGGGTATGGCAAGGCACATGATTCCAGGCATTTTAGCCTGAATTCTATGGACAACACAACAATGGAATCTGTTGCCTAGGCGAAGCTGGCGATGACTGCCTGCCCCAGGGAGATGCCGCCGTCATTGCAGGGTACCTGTTTATGGGTATATACCTCGAAGTTGCTCCTCTCGAGTAGGCCGACTGTCTTGTTGAGGAGGAGGCGGTTCTGAAACACACCACCGCTGAGGACTACCTTGTTGGTAGCGGCGTCGCCGGTGATAGAGAGGCACATATGTTTCACCATCTGAGCGACAGTGTTGTGGAACTTGACCGAGATGCCAGATCTGGGGACGCCCTGCTGTGAGTCCTTGATTACGGTGGAGAACAGATCACACACCTTGATGATTCTCAGATCGCCATCCTCGGCTACGGAATACGGGTAGCTGTCTTCTTCCCCCTCGTGAGGCGCTTTGTAGGCGGCCATCTCTAGCTCAATAGCGGCCTGTCCCTCATAGTCTATCTCACCTCTTATGCCCAGGAGAGCTGATACGGCATCGAACAGCCGTCCGATGCTGGAAGTCAGCGGCGAGTTGAGCCTCTTTTCAACCTGGCGCTGGATAATGGCTAGCTCGGCGTTGTCGACATCTTTCATCAGTGCCAGTCCTTGCCTCAGGCCCTCTTCTCCCAACAGGGCCAGCAGATAGGCAAGGGTAATGCGGTAGGGCTTTCTTGTGGCTGCATCTCCTCCCGGCAGAGGCAGGTATTCCAGATGCCCCACTCTTCTAGAGCTGTGGTAGTCTGCTACCAGGAATTCCCCTCCCCAGATATGGCCATCGCTGCCCAGTCCAGTGCCATCAAAGACAACGCCGATGACAGGCGACTGCAGTCCGTTGTCAGCCATGCAGCTGGCAACGTGGGCATGGTGGTGCTGAACAGGAATGAGCTCTATGCCGCCCTTGTTCATTTCCATGGCGTACCTCGTGGCGAGATAGTCTGGGTGGAGGTCGTGGGCGACGGCTACGGGCTTGATGCGGAAGAGCCTTTCGTACAGGGAAACAGTATCAGCGAAGTGCTCCACAGTCTCGATGTTCTCCATGTCACCAATGTGCTGGGACAGAAAGGCATGCTTGTCGCGCGTAAGGCAGAAGGTGTTCTTGAGATGGGCACCGCAGCCGAGCACGGGCCTGACTTTGAACTTGAGGGGGATGGGATAGGGAGCATAGCCGCGAGCTCGTCTGATAAGCTGGCTTGACCCTCTTTCCACCATGGCTACGCTGTCATCGTAGCGCGAATAGATATCACGGTTATGGATCAGGAAGTAGTCGGCGATTCCTGAAAGCCTTCTCAGTGCTTCGTCGTTGTCTTTTGCTATAGGCTCTTCACTGAGGTTCCCGCTGGTCATCACCAGGGGCAAGTGGACATCACTGAGCAGGATATGATGCAGTGGTGTGTAAGGCAGCATGACTCCCAGGTATCGCAGGTTCGGGGCTACCTCGCGAGATACTGTTGAGTCCTGTCTCCATCTGGCAAGCACGATGGGGCTTTGAGGAGAAGTAAGCAGTCCCTCCTCCTCCATGGAGATGTAGCAGTGCCTCTTTGCCTCTTCCATATTCTCTACCATCACGGCGAACGGCTTGGAGGAGCGCCTTTTTCTGTGGCGCAGGCTCTTGACCGCCAGTTCACTGGTGGCATCACAGGCCAGAAGAAACCCTCCGAGGCCCTTGATGGCGACGATTTCCCCTGCCTTGAGCATCTGACCGGCGGTGTACATGGCGTCGGAGCAGGATACGGCGTAGCCCCGATTGTCAACCAGTTCAACGCGCGGTCCGCATATGGGACAGGCATTGGGTTGGGCGTGGAAGCGGCGGTCAAGCGGGTTGTCATATTCTGCCTGACATCGAGGGCACATAGCGAAGGAGCGCATGGTGGTCTTAGGGCGATCATAGGGCATATCCTCAATTATGGTGAAGCGGGGCCCGCAATTGGTGCAGTTAGTGAATGGGTAGCGGTAGCGGCGGTCGTTGGGATCCGACAGTTCGTCGAGGCAGGTGCGGCAAGTGGCGATATCAGGAGAGATAAGCTGGCATTTCCCCTTGTCAACCAGACTCCTGCGGATGTCAAAATCCCTGTATCCCACCGCAGGGAGGTGGGTGACTGCTATCTCTTCGATATGGGCCAGAGGCGGAGCCTGCGCTTTGAGGTTCAGGCAGAACTTGTCGATGGAGTCCCTAGGGCCCTCTATCTCAATCCTGACATCTTCGGAGGTGTTGCATACCCATCCCTTCAGATTGAGGTCAGTGGCCAGCCGGTAGACGAAGGGCCTGAAACCAACCCCTTGAACGATGCCACGCACACTAATCCGAGCCAGCTTAGGAGCCTCTGCTTTGGTCATTGTCTCGTAACGTTCAGTTGTGAGGTAGGCTGCAAAGGGCAGAGCTTCCGTAGCCTAGGCTTTCTGCCTGTGGTCTTCCAGCTCTTGAAGCAACCAGGCGCACCAGTCCTCTATGCCGGCGCCGGACTTGCAGGAAACCTGGAAGAACTTGACCTTCGGGTTCAGCCCCCTAATGGAATTCTGGAAGGACGGGATGTCGAAATCGACGTAGGGCAACAGGTCGAGCTTGTTTATCACCACCGCGTCGGCGTCGGCAAAAATGATCGGGTATTTCATGGGCTTGTCGTCGCCTTCGGGCAGACTGGAGATCACCACCTTTCTGTGTTCTCCGAGCGCGAATTCTGAAGGACAGATGAGGTTTCCTACATTCTCAATCAGCAGCAAATCTATATCTCCCAGCGGCAGTCTTTTCAGGGCACTGTCAACCATAGTGGCGATGAGGGCACAGCTTTCCGACATATGTTGAGTGGTTATCTGAACGACCGCCGTCACTTCGTCTCTGACTCTCTCGGAGTCCAGTGTGGAGGCGACGTCACCCTCTATGACTCCTATGTGCAACCCGTTTCGTAGGTGGGCTACTGTCTGCAGGAGGAGGCTCGTCTTGCCCGCCCCGGGAGCTGACATAATGTTGATGGCGAAAACCTCATTCTCATCCAGCAGCCTCTGATTTCGTGCAGCTATAGAGTCGTTGGCTTCCAAGATGCTCTGTACTACCTCTATCCTTTTCACTCTACCTCCATGCTCTTGACATACAGCTCTCGTCCTCCAGCTACTTCCACACCGTGGCTTCCACATTCGGGGCAATCCGACGAGCTGTCGTTTGGCTGGAACACTGCGGAGCAGGTTCGGCAGCGAAACTGGGCCGGTGCAGATTCGAAGTGCAGGCTAGCTCCTTCGGCGATGCTATCTCTGCTAAGGAAATCGAAATAGAACTGAATGCAATCGGGCACGAAGCCTGACAGCTCTCCCGCAACCAGGCTGATCTCGGTGATTCTCGTTGCTCCGGCCTCCTTGGCTTTGTCAAGGACTATGTCAATGATACTTTCTGTTATGCCGAGTTCATGCATGTCGAATCTGCCGTGCCACTATCGTACTCGGTTGTGCTCGGTGCCATCAATCTTGTTGGCCCCATGCTTGGCTACTATCGAGCCCAGGACCCCGTTGACCAGTCGGGGCGAGGAGTCGCTGCCAAAGGCCTTGGCCAGCTCCACGGCCTCATTAATGGTTACTTTTACTGGGGTGGTACCGCGGAACAGGATCTCGAAAATGGCGAGGTGCAGGATAGTCCTGTCGACCACGGCCATCTGTTCTACGGGGAAAGCAGGGGCAAAGCGCTCGATGAAGCCATCGAGTTTGGACTTGCTGTCTAGGACCCCTTGTATGAGCTCACTACTGAAGTCACACGCTTCCGGGGTCAACCCTTTCTCGCTTGCCAGCAGGGCCAACGATTCCATTGGCTCATGCGCTGTGAATGTAAGCTCGTACAGTACTTGGAGAGCGGCGACTCGCGCCTTTCGTCTGGAACCCATGGCTAGCTGGAATTTGCCAGGTCTCTCAGCTGGGCGACATCCTCACTTGCCCCGATGTTGAAGGTCTGTGCTGTCGGCTCAATTCGTTTGACCAAGCCGGTGAGCACACTCCCCGGCCCAATCTCGCAGAATACATTCACTCCATTCTGGGCCATGTACTCAACGGTAGGCTGCCATTGGATACAACGGCGCAACTGGTGCAGAAGCTCTTCTCTTATGGATTCAACATCGACCAGTGGCTGGGCAGTGACATTGGCTACTATGGGAATCGCCGGTGGTCGGAATGTTGTGTTCAGTACTGCTGCACTGAATTCACCTATGATTGGCTCCATTAATGAGGAATGGAATGCGCCGCTGACTTTAAGGGGGACGAGGCGGCGGGCACCTCTCGCCTTGGCCAGGTTACTTGCCGCTTCCAGGGCATCGACGGCACCACTGATTATGATTTGTCCTGGGCAGTTCACGTTGGAGATCTCGGTTCCAGTTTCCTGGCATAGCTCCTCAGTGGCTGTTCTGTCAAGTCCCATGATGGCCAGCATGCTCCCCGGGCTCTTCTCCCCGGCTTGGTACATCAGTCTTCCCCTTTCCCGAACCAGTTTTAGGGCCTCGTCCAGGTTGAGCACGCCTGTAGCCACCAGTGCAGTGTATTCGCCCAGGCTATGTCCGGCGACAAACGAGGGAGAGGGCAAGGATCGGCTGTCGGTCTGCTGGGCAGCGCGGAGACAGGCGATGCTGGTCGTCAAGATCGCCGGCTGCACATTGTCTGTTCTCCTCAGCTCTGCCTCGGGCCCCTGAAAACACAGGCGGGAGAGGGGGAAGCCCAGGACAGCGTCGGCTTCATCGAAGGTCTGTCTGGCGGAGGAGAAGTCCTGATACAGGTCTTGCCCCATGCCAACCTTCTGCGAGCCTTGCCCTGGGAAAACATAGGCCACTCTCGGCATATCGGGCACAGCTAACCTCTTGCTTTGGGTGATTTGGGTGACTTGACTGTGATGGCCTGTCTATTGTTATAGCTCCCGCAGTTGGGACAGACCCGGTGAGCCAACTTGGGGCTGTGACACTGGGGACAGGAGACCAGGGTGGGCAAGGCGGCTCCGATGTGACTGCGTCTCTTCCCCTGACGCGCTTTGGCATATTTCTTCTTGGGCAGGGCCATGAGAACTTACCTCCTAAATCTGGAACAGTGGACTGGACATAATGCCTTCATGGGCAAGTTTAGCACAGCATATTGGCGTATTATCTCTCCTAGGTCAAGCATGTTGTCGCTATCTACGGTGACGTCGTCCGGTCCTTCAGGTGATGGCAGGCCATTCCATCCCTGAAGGAATTCCTCTTCTATAGTGAAATTCATGGCATAGGAGAAGTCATTGAGGCACCGGTTGCACACAAGTTCTACAAGAAGGGTTAGTTCGCCTTGAACCAGGACCCCCTGACCGGTGCGAGTTAGCGTTACATTCCCTTGAGTCAGGCCTTCGTCGTAGCTGTCGAGTACTTCGCCTATGTGATACCTGCGCCTCGAGCCAACGGGCTCTTTCAGCAATTGAGCTACATTCACCGAGCCCTCAAATGGTCTTTGCTTGAGGTCTTCAACGTTCATGGCCAGAGCTGGAGGCAAAGCTCGGTATCTTGGGTTGAGGAATAAGTATAATGGTTATTCACGAGGAGTTCAAGGCGTGGGAAGTGGTGGAAAAACAGTGGAACACCGGGTTGGCAGAGACGGGGGCCCACGCAGCCACCGGATACAGCTAGGTTGCGCGATTCAAAGAGTGGTATAATGCAGCGGGGTCTGCAAGTTTGTCATGAAGGTCATTTTTCTGAAGGATGTTGCTGGGAAAGGGAAGGCTGGAGAGGTGACGGAAGTCGCCGCAGGCTATGCCAAGAATCTCCTCTTGCCGCAGCGACTGGCTTTACCAGCTACGCCGGCGGTTATGAGGCAAGTTGAGGCAAGGCTGCGGAAAGAGAGCGAGCAGGAAAGTCTCGACCGAGCCAAGCTGGTGGAATTGGCAGGGCGCATCGAGGGGACGGAGATCCATCTTCAGGCTCGCGCAGGCGCTGGGGATCGCCTGTTTGGCTCGGTCACCGCAGCCGATATAGCTGAGGAGTTGGGTAGGGTCATAGACGGCTCCGTTGACAAGAGGAAGATAGATACCGGCAAGCCTCTGCGCCAAGCTGGTGCTCACGAGGTAGTCGTCAGGTTGGCGAGAGACCTGGAACCGCGGGTCAAGGTGGTCATTGAGCCGAAGAAGAGCTAGGTATGGCACAGGAGAAGTCACCTCCGTACGATATCGGAGCTGAGGAGGCCGTGATTGGATCTTTGCTCATTGACCCTGAGGCCATACTGAGGGTGGGG